>JADHND010000001.1 GCA_016779685.1 Shewanellaceae bacterium
TGAACCAAAAACCGTACAACGGCGTATTGGTGACTTAATAACGCCTTATAGTAAAAAAACGGCTCAGCACACCTTAGAGCAGGTGGCTGAAGTCGCTGATGATGTGCGTTATTGGGCGCAGCGAGAGGATACATCCGGTCTCGCAGCCGCAATTACTGAAATGGAACACAAGATGCTGGAACATGCAAAAAATCTGGAGTTTGAAAAAGCGGCTCAGTTACGCGACCAAGTGAGTCAGTTGCGGATCTTATTGCTCAAATAAGGACATGTAGACAGATCATTTTAGTCGCTTGATTTTTTCAGGGCGAGGCAGGGTGAAGGGAAAAATCAGCCCCAAGATCAAACCCGTCAATGCTCCAAACAGGTTAGCATTGGCGGGAATATCTGCTTGAATCAACATCTGTAAACCTGGGAAGTTCGGCCCGAATTCATCCATCGCCACCTTGATGACGACGAGTAACAGCAGGACATAACCACTGCGCTGCTGGCAATGTAAATCTGCAATGGCGCCGATGACCACCAATCCATGGAGGATGCCACTTAGACCAATGTAATAGACTGTGTTGGGATCCAAGTAGTGAATCCCCGCACTGACGCCGATCATCAGCATCGGTATCATCAAGCACCATTGCCATAATTTGTAATGGCGGCTGTGAAGCAAGCCAATGAACCACAGCATAATGATGTTTAACACCAAATGAAATTCACCCGTATGCATAAAGTGTGCGGTGATCAAGCGATAGAGTTGCACCCCTTGCCCCACAATGTAACGATTGTATTGATACTGAGGGAGTGGGTAGTAATAAGTTAGAAGGTAACATATGCCGCCAATGGCAAGAAATAGCAACCAACCCCGTCTAGGATCTTCATAAGAGAATCTAGACATAAGGTCGCAACATGTCGGTTTGAAAGATGGTTTCCATGGGCTATTGTGATCTTCTCAACATAACTTGTTTTAATCTTATTATAGCCTTTTTTTAAAAAAAGAGGCCACTCGTTGTAGGCGGTGGCTGCAAAGGATTATGGTTGCGGCGCAAGCTGCTTAGATTCAGCAGGTGCATCGGTATCAAGCCAGGCATGGATTTGATTCGTGGTTTGTTCAATGATTGAAGTTGGTGTGTCTTGTTGTGCATGGTATAGACCATAGCACCCAAAACCAACGAATATGAGCGCAGCTATCTGTTGGAGCAATTTCACAGGTAATTTCTCCATGCTGTAGCTAGCGAGGTAAATCATAGGGATATTGGTGAGCATCGTGCCTATCGTGATGCCCACGACTACCCATAAAATAGAATCAAAATTGGCTGCTAGCAAAATGGTAGACAATTGAGTTTTATCACCAATTTCAGCGAGAAAAAACAACACAAAGCTGGCGATAAAAGCGCCGTAGCTATTCATCTTTGACGCCGTGGTTGCTGCATTCGCTTCGGTTTCAGGTACCAGCATCCATAAGCCCAGCGCAATAAAAGCGCCACTTAAAACTGGCGTCAGTTGCGCCGGCGAAATCCAGTGGTTGAGATAGATGCCTAAATAAGCTGCCAAGCTGTGGTTGGCAATCGTGGCTAGAAAAATACCTAACATGATTAATTTTTTATTGGTGAAGCGCGTAGCTAAGAAAAAGGTGAGCACTTGAGTTTTATCACCAATTTCGGAAATTGTTGCGATTACGGCGGCTGTGGCTGTTATTTCTAGCATCGTTCTATATAATGGTTGTTTTCGAAGCGGTTGCTCAAGTATATAGTTTTTTATGCTAATTAGTAAATTGATTCTTGTTGCAAACAATCTTTTTTCAATAGAGCACGCGACGTATAGATGTAATGAGGATATAAAAAATAGTGAATAGTAAAATACTGGGCTCTGTGTTTATGGTCGCAGGTGTGGCTATAGGAGCGGGGATGTTAGCTTTACCGTTGGTCACCGCATCTATGGGGTTTTTGTATGCAACTTTATTGCTGGTGGTGACTTGGCTCATGAGTTTGTATGCTGGTCTGTTGATGTTAGAAGTTAATTTAAGATTAGGACAAGAGGTTAATTTATTTACCGCTGTAGGTTCGGTGCTCGGGCGACCGGCTCAATGGGTGATTAATCTGGCGTATTTATTGTTGTTGTTCGCTTTAACCGCGGCTTATTTAGCTGGGGGCGCTGCGTTGTTGATGGACAAACTTAATCCATTGCTAGGTGTGCAATGGTCTGCTAATACCTACGTCATTCTGTTTACTTTGGGACTGGGTTCGGTGATTGGATTTGGTGTCACTTGGGTCGAAAGGGTGAGCAGCGTTTTTTTTATCTTAAAATTGGTGGCTTTTGGAATTTTGTTGGTGCTGGCTGCACAGGTACTCACCCCCGCACAATTGACATGGCTACCGAAGATACAGGATGTTTCAGAGCAATCGTGGTTGGTGGCGTTGCCTGTTATATTTACCTCTTTTGGTTTTCACGTGTGCATCTCGGTCCTGGTTAAACATTTAGAAGGCGATGTCTCGGCCTTAAAAAAAATCTTGGTGTTGGGTTCAGCTTTGCCTTTGCTGTTTTACGTGTTATGGCTGATCGTGAGTTTCGGTATCATTCCAAATAGGGTATTAAATCACCTAGCCGGCGATTTGACCAACATGACCCATTGGATGAATGCAACAGTTGATACTGCTTGGTTTCGCTATAGCTTGGCTTTGTTTACAGATTTGGCACTCATCACCTCATTTCTAGGTGTATCTGTTGCCTTGTTTGATTTTATTCGCCAAACCGCCAAGATCTCCACAGATGGTATCCAAGCCAAACTAGGGACTTGGGGGCTGACTTTTACACCGCCCATTTTATGTGTGCTTATTTTTCCGGGTAGCTTTTTAACAGTGCTGACCTTTGCCGCCTTACCTGCGGTCATTTTGATTGTGATGATGCCCATTGCAATGCGGCTTAAATTACAACGTACGACGGGTACCTCAGATGCCATGATACCTTACCGCGTAGGCGGGGGGAGACTGGGGCTTGGACTGCTGGCGGTGTATGGAGTTTTGCTCCTCGCCGCACAATTTTTTGCTTAGTTAGATCATTTTTTTCAGATTTCATCGAGAGGATTTTAGATTTAAAGCTCTGATTTTATTGTTTTATTTTCGTTTTTTGCAATGGTTTGAGAGGAATGATATAGTAAAAACGTATTATAACTATAATCGTTTTTTAACGTAAAAGGATTTTGTATGTTGAATTCATCTCAACCATCAACGCACCTCACTCGGCGTATGCTTGTTTTCATGTTAGTGGGTGCTTTATTAGGAATGGCGCTACGCCAGTTCGAGACCTCACAGGGTTGGCTGGTTTATGAATTTGCGCTGCCTTTGTTCGAAGTCATTGGACAAGGTTTTATTAGTCTACTTAAAATGCTGGTGGTTCCACTGGTGTTTGTATCATTGATTTGCGGTATCAGCACATTAAGTGATGCCTCCAATATGGGGCGTCTCACCGCCAAAACCATTGCACTTTATCTGTTAACAACTGTGATTGCCATCAGTCTGGCGATGTTGATGGCTTCTGTGTTGCAGCCAGGGCATTCCGTTGAACAAAGTATGACCGATGTCGATGTCAATATTCCAGCTGCCCCAGCTTTGTATGAGGTGATTCTGGATATGATTCCGACCAATCCAGTCCAGGCATTGGCTGACGGCAACATGCTACAAATTATTATATTTGCGGTGTTGCTGGGTTTGGCCATAAGTCAGTCAGGGCAGGCGGGTCAGAAAATCGCTCGTGGCTTTACCACCATCAATGAAGTCATGCTGGCTTTGGTCATGTTGGTGATGCGTTGCGCACCGTGGGGGGTGCTGGCTTTGATGGCAAAATTAACCCTGACCCTTGGGGTAAGTGCTTTTGCATCGTTGGCCAACTACTTCTTGGTTGTGGTGGCGGTGTTGCTGGTGCAATTGTTGCTGGTCTATCCCACGCTGCTCAAGGTATTCAGTGGTTTAAACCCGTGGATCTTTTTGAAGAAAATGCGTCAGGCACAGTTGTTTGCTTTTGGCACGTCGAGCTCGTACGCGACTTTACCGGTAACAATGCAAACTTTGGTTGACAATATGGGCGTGAAACGTTTATTGGCTTCCTTTACGTTGCCATTGGGCTCAACCATTAACATGGATGGTACCGCCATTATGCAAGGGGTTGCGACAGTATTTATTGCTCAAATGTATCAAATCGATCTCAGTATGGGGCAATATGTGATGATCGTGGTGATGGCTACTTGTGCTTCTATAGGCACTGCTGGCGTACCTTCGGTAGGCTTGATTACCCTAGCTATGGTGTTGCAGCAGGTCAATGTACCCGTTGAGGGAATTGCCATGATTATGGCGGTTGATCGACTCCTAGATATGCTGAGAACTGCGGTTAACATCAGTGGTGACGCCATGGTTACCTTGCTGGTGGCACATTCTGAGGCAGCGCTTGATCATCAGGTCTATGCACAACCGGTTTTACCGGAATCTAAAATAGCAGCGCCATTAGCCGAAGCTTCAAGTTATCCGGTTGGTTAATCGAGGTTTTTAATCGAGGGGGGATGAAGTTGGGGGGTAGCCTCCCAGCTGATTCTCGGCACATGATCCACTTACGACGGCTGCTTCCTTCCAGATCTGACCGGGTTAGCAAGTTTTCATTGCGAGATAACCAAGAGGCTACCACTGACAATCATTATCATGAATATTAACTTAAAAAGCAAGAGGTGATTCCGATAAATTCATGCATCGAGCTGTGTTTGGCTAGATGTTGTGCAAATGAGGCGCTATGAATGGGGCTAGGATGTGACGCCCTGACTCGAGGTAAGCAAGGGCGTCGCTAAACTTAGATGTTCCAGAGGAATTTGGCAAGACCAAATAGAATGAAAACAGCAGCTATGTTAATAAACAGACCTGCTCGCACCATTTCTCCTTGCTTGATATAGCCTGAACCATAGACAATGGCATTAGGCGGCGTACCGACTGGCAACATGAAAGCACAGTTAGCGGCAACACCGATCAAGGCACACGTGATGAATTCTGAGATACCAAAGGCTGCTCCAATGCTCGCAAAAATCGGCACCAACAAGGTTGCACTTGCGGTGTTACTGGCGAAGTTGGTGAGTAAGACCACAAAGCACAACAGTGTGAATAAGAACAAAGCAATCTCGGCGCCACCTAGGGCATCGGACAGCTGATGCGCTAAAAAAGCACTGGTGCCTGTAACCGCAAGCACCTTGCTTAAGGTGATACCACCGCCGAATAAAATGAGGACACTCCATTCTGTGGTTTGTTGAATTTCAGACCATTTCACCAATCCCAATGCTGACAGCAGCAATACGGCACAGAGTGCAATGATGGTGTCAAAATACTTCATACCGCCCAGCATGGCGGCTAAGTCTTTGCTTTCAATCCAACAAAAAGCGGTCATAACGAAAATAGCGATGGTGGCTTTGGCTTTCAGCGTTAACGGTTCTTTGTTCTTGCTGACATGGCAGATAAAGAACAATTCAGGTTTAAACAACGCGTATAAAGCCGCGAGCATCGTCGGCATCATTAACAGAACCGTCGGTATACCAAAAGACAACCATTCTTTGAAAGAAATGTTAGCTTGTGCAGCAGCGATGGCATTCGGTGGACTGCCGAGCATGGTGCCAATGCCACCGATATTAGCTGAATAACCGACTCCAAGCAGCACGAAAACATAGGTTTTCAAATACTTTTGTCGATCCAATTGACTGAGTAAGCCTAATGCTAAGGGAATCATAATTGTGGTGGTAGCGGTGTTGCTAATCCACATCGATAAAAAGGCGGTCACCCCGAACAGCATGAAGCAGGCAATGTGTAACCGTCCACGAGAAAACGATAGAAGGTTTTGCGCGATGAGCTTGTCTATCCCTTGTGAGTGGATGGCAGCGGCCAACACAAACCCTCCAAAAAAGAGATAAATAATGGGATGTGAGAAGCCAGAAAGTGCATCTTTTGACTCAAAAATCCCTAAGAAAACAGATACCACAGGAATCATTAAAGCTGTTATGCTTAAGTGGACTGCTTCAGTTAACCAGAGTAACGCAGCACACACCAGCAAAGCCAATCCTTGATTGATGGGCTGAGTGAAGGGCAGGTAGTTAATCATGGCAAAAAAGAGAGCAATGGTACCTATGAGTGAAATGTGTTTAGGGTTAATTTTCGAAGGCTTAGCGGGTTGCGCTAGCTCGGTTTCGGCGTATTGTTTGACTTGTTCCATAAAGATGAATTTACAGTAGAAGTGGGTTTATTGTGGCGGTAGTCTGTGCTTATTAACGCTAAATTTCAAGGAAAAATATAAAAAAAAGACTAAATTAGAATCATGTTTTTATTTTGATTTTAAATCAATCACTTAGCTTTATTGAGACAAATGCTTCTATATGTAAAATATTGATTTAATGTTACTTTTATCGACGCTTTATAGCAAAATCTTTTATTTTTAGTTACTTTGATTAACCTTGTTTTTTGTTCTATATTTAATACTATTGAATAAGCATTTGTTGCTTATTGTCGTCATTATTTGAGAGTTCTCATACTTATGTTTACTAAAAAAACGAAACCTCTTACATTTATTTCTTCAGGCTGCAAAATTGATGGTGTCTTCAACTTTGAAGGAGATGCTCTCATCGCGGGAACATTAGATGGTCGAATTCAATCTAAGTCCAATGTTGTGATTGAAAAGCAGGGTATTTTTCAAGGACAGTTAAGTTGCCTCGAGCTACAAGTATCTGGTCGTTTTAATGGTTCTGTTAGTTGTCAGCGTCTCATTATACATAATGATGGATCTGTCGAAGGTGAGGTGTATTGTGAATACATGGAAATCTACGACCAAGGTCAATTCATTGGAGTGCGTGTTAAAGAAACCCCTAAATGGTTACTGAATCTACGTAACTTAAATGAAGAAAACAGCGAAACCAATGTTGATATGAATAACCCGGACCTCACGCTAACCCAAGATGAAATTGACAAAAACAATGGGGTGAATGGTATTTTAATTAACAGCTAGATTGGGTGGGTATCATCCACTGCTGCCTACAAAATCGATTACTCTCCTCGTGGATTTGGTAGCGATAACTATTAAATCGACTTCAATTCGTTGTATAATACTTTTGTTTCTATCAACTGCATGGCTCAACATATTAGATGAGGCTGATTCAGTTGTTAGGTATACGCTCCGTGGATAGGTGTGTTTGATCCTTGGATCAGAGGCAACTGATTCCTCTATCTATACCCTTGTCACCAAAAAGTGCAGATTTATGAATCAAGATCATTTAGAACAGATAAAAAAAAGCATCATCACGGTTCCAGATTACCCTAAACCTGGTGTGATGTTTCGGGATATCACCTCGCTTCTTGAAGACCCTACGATCTTTCAGTTAACAATTGATGTGTTTGCAGCACATTATAAAGACAAACCGATTGATAAAATTGTGGGCACTGAGTCACGTGGGTTTATTTTTGGGGCGCCTTTAGCGCTGGCTTTAGGGCTGCCTTTTGTATTGGCGCGTAAGCCTGGTAAGTTGCCTCGCGCTGTGGTTGCACAAAATTATGATTTAGAGTACGGGCAAGATTGTCTTGAAATTCATCAAGATGCCATTCAAGAACATGATAGGGTGCTCGTTGTCGATGATCTCTTAGCTACGGGAGGCACCGTCGAAGCTGTGGTCAAGCTGATACGTACCTTGGGTGGTCATGTCCACCACTGTGCCTTTGTGGTTTCATTACCCGATTTAGGGGGACAAAAGCGTCTAGCAAATATGAAAGTGCAAACCATGCACCTTTGTGAATTTGCGGGTGATTAGTCCTATCAAGTCCTTTTTTTAGGTTATATTATGTCCATTTTGGTCAGGAAAGATGATTTTCCTGACCAAGTGTTTTATGATATGCCTGTCTTGTTCGATTGTGGAAAAATGCTATGTCATCTCAGGTTTTAGCCAGAAAATGGCGCCCCAATACCTTTAGCGAGGTGGTTGGGCAACAGCATGTGTTGTCGGCCTTAACGCATGCGCTAGAGCATGGTCGTTTGCACCATGCTTATTTATTTAGTGGTACCCGTGGGATAGGCAAAACGAGTTTAGCGCGTTTATTCGCCAAGAGTTTAAATTGTGAACAAGGCGTCACCCCAAGCCCTTGTGGAACGTGTGGTAACTGTACCCAGATTCAGCAAAATCGCTTGGTCGATTTAATAGAAATTGATGCTGCTTCACGGACGAAGGTCGATGATACCCGTGAAATTTTAGACAATGTTCCTTATTTGCCCACTCAAGGTCGGTACAAGATTTATTTGATCGATGAAGTACATATGTTGTCACGTTCAAGTTTCAACGCACTGCTGAAAACATTGGAAGAACCACCAGCGCATGTGGTGTTTTTATTGGCGACTACAGAGCCACATAAATTACCCATGACCGTGTTATCGCGGTGTTTACAATTCCATTTAAAATGTTTGGATACAGATCAAATCCAGACCCAGCTACAACATATTTTAACGCATGAAACCATTGTCTATGAAGCAGAAGCGTTGGCGAATCTAAGTCGCGCCGCTCAGGGCAGCATGCGCGATGCCTTGAGCTTAACGGATCAAGCTATTGCTTGTGGTGGTGGGCAAGTACGACTCGCGGCGGTGCACAATATGTTGGGCAGTGTTGATATGGCTTACGTTACCCGCTTAATGCAGGCGTTGGTTAGTGGATCATGCACTGCTTTGTTTGAAGAGATACACGCTTTATTGGCCATGGGCGTTGAAGCGGATGCCTTGGTTGATGGTTTGCTAGAAAAGTTACATGCTCTGTATTTGTTACAAGCTGTGCCAGCCAGTCAATCGGTATTTGAAGATGATTTGTTGCCTGTTTGGGCTGCAACACTGTCCAGTCAGCAAGTCCAAGTTTGGTATGAGCATGTTTTAAAACAACGTGCTATGTTGACTTATGCGCCTGATGCCAAAATTGGTTTAGATATGTTGTTGTTACCTTTGTTGGCGACTGAGCCAGTGAGCACAGTAGCACCCGTCGTCAGTACAGAAGAATCGAATTTATTGGCTGAAGTTTCTGCTATTGAAGAACAAGCACAGCCCCAGGTTAGCCGGATACCTTCAGCGCCTCCATCGGTTGTATCGGCGCCGCCTCATCGGGTTGATCCAACACCATCCGAGCCAACTGCGCCAGTGATTGCGCCCACCAACACCAACACCAATGTTGAGGTCGAGTCACCTAACACTGAAGCGGCGAGTTTGTTGGAGCAGGTGATTGCGATGAAAAAAATGTTGCGGACACAAATTCAAACGTCGTCTTTGGAGCAACCTCAGACGGCCACGGCTGCGTCAAGTCAATCGATAAAGGAAGTGAGCGTACCGCCTGCTGAGATGCGCGTAGCGGATCCGCCACCGGCATCATTCGCTAGCATCGATGCGCCACCTTGGACAGAGACGCCACCAGCGGCTGTTGTCGATGAGATAGTCCAACCATCCGTTGCGCCATCTCCCACATCAACAGATGGTGAATCCCTCGTGATGCCTGCGTTTCATGCTCAAGATTTGTTTTGGTATGAACAGGTCGTGGCGCTGGCATTAGGTGGTCGTGTGCAGCAGTTGTTGTTGAATGCTACCTTAGAGCAGACCGAGAGCACTTGGCGCTTGCATGTGCAGCCTGAGCAGCAACATCTGTTGCAGCCAAATATTGAAGCCAGTGTGCGCGCGGCGTTGCCAGATGTTAAACTGGTGTTTGAGATTCAATCTATGCCGGGACGGCAAACCCCTTTGGCGATGCGTGCCCAGTTGCATCAGCACTGTCAAGCGCTCGCAACACAACAATTAACAGCGGCTCCCATGATCCAACAATGGATCCAGCGGTTCGATGCGTATTGGAAGCCAGATTCAATTCAGTATCCTAAAAGTTGGATTGATTCCCCAACTCAAATGCGTAAAATATAAAAATTTTCAACAACCAAGAGAGAGAAAACCTATGTTTGGAAAAGGTGGTATGGGTAACCTTATGAAGCAGGCTCAGCAGATGCAAGAGCAGATGGCTAAGGTTCAGGAAGAAATTGCGAACATGGAAGTCGTTGGCGTGTCAGGTGCAGGGTTGGTTAAAGTGACGATGTCAGGTAATCACAGTGTGCGACGTATCGATATTGACAGCAGTCTTATCAGCGATGAAGACAAAGAAATGCTAGAAGATTTAATTGCAGCAGCTGTGAACGATGCGAACGCTCGTGTTGAAACAGCACAAAAAGAAAAAATGGCAGATATTGGCGGCGGTATGTCGTTACCGCCAGGTTTTAAGATGCCGTTTTAATGCAATTTAGTCGATTGTTAGATGAGCTGATTCGTGGCTTGCAGATTTTACCGGGTATTGGACCTAAATCAGCGCAGCGTTTAGCTTTTCATCTTTTAAAACAAGAGCGCTCTCAGGGCGCTCATTTAGCTGAGATCATGCAGGCTGCGTTAGAGCGGGTAGGACATTGCGATGCGTGCCGTACATTTACTGAAGATTCCGTTTGTTCCTTGTGTTTAAATGAACAACGGACGAACGCGCGTCAATTGTGCGTGGTTGAATCACCTGCGGACATTCTCGCGCTGGAATCTTCAGGTCACTTTTCGGGGCATTATTTTGTATTGCATGGCTTATTGTCGCCTTTAGATGGCATTGGTCCAGACGATATAGCATTGCCGAAGTTACAACAACGCTTAGCACATGGTGTGTATGACGAGCTCATCTTAGCCACCAATCCCACGGTCGAAGGGGATGTCACTGCCCATTTTATTTTGGACATAGCCAAGCGCTATGACATTGCCGTGACCCGCATTGCCCACGGTGTACCTGTTGGGGGCGAGCTGGAATACATGGATGGCACGACCTTAGGGCTGTCTTTTTCGGGACGTCGTTCCTTGTCATAAGACGATCCATAGAAATAATCGATACGATATATCGATAAAAATCGTCATTTGTATGGTTTTTTATGATGGTATTTTACTTAAAAACCGATGTCAAAGTCGGTTCTGACTAACAACCGGCTTCAATTGTGGTCGGTTTGTTTATCTCACCTCATCTTTCTTAATCAACGATGTTTCTTATCGTCATCAACGATGAACTTGTCAGGTCGCCATGTGATGTTGAGCTCAGATATTGAGCGGAGACACGTACTTGAGTGAACGACAAGGCATCCACATTTTCGCTTTTAAACTTCACTTACCGTAGCGTTCGTTTGGTTGCGGTCGTTACAAACACTTTCAACACGATAGCTTTCGCTCGTTGAGCCTTAGCTTGGTGTTGTTCGGAATGGAATGGCAACCTGGGTTTGATGGGAGATGAGCATATGGCATGCTGCGGATGGATCATCCTATTTGGGCGTTTTAGAACCTCCGAAGATCCTCTGATTTGAACTTGTTTCACATGGAACACCTTTGTATTCAGCGATAACCGATTGGCTATCGTGTTGAAGATGGTGGTTATGGCTGTCGTTCTCATTTAAATAGGTTGTTGCGATCCAAGTTACGTGAGAAACACACTGAGGGGCAGGGATCGACGCGGGCTATGGTGTAATCTATGGCACCGAGGCGGCGAAGTGCCCAATATAGGGCTTATTGAGGAGATAAGCTTGGTTGAATGCGGTTCGTAGGTAAGATGTGGTTGACCCGTCTCATGGCTGGATCAACCTATTTTTGATCATAGGTTGCTGCGGCGGGTTGGTGGCTGTTGAGCTGGCTCATAACAGCGTTTTTGGTCTGTAGATAACCGTGTTGAGCTATAACAACAGCGTTGGGTTGTTGTTTGGTTATCATAAGATAGCCAATCTGTAGCTGTTTGTCTCTATATAACCTACTTGACGCTTTGTTAGCCCAAAAACTGGCTTCATGCTGTCTTTGCAGAGTTTAGGTGGATGGTGGTTAGGAAGCCAATTGGCTTTAATAACTCAAATATAGCCAGGATATAGCCTAATGACGATGTTAATAGCCTGTTTAAGCTGAGATAAGGTGGTTTAAGACGGACACATGGATGTTATTTTGTTAAAAATAATGAAAAAACTTGATTTTTATTTTAAAAATATGACTTAATAGTAATAAATACCAAGGGATATTGTGTGCGGTTGCTTTTAGCAGAACATTTAAATTTTTTTAATTATACGTTGGCAAGGCCTACAGAGTTGCCCAGCACCCTGTATTTGACGCATGGAGAAGTGTTATTGCATGCCGCAGGCGTGTTGGAATATATCCCCGACCAGCCTTACCATCATTGTATTCTCATTTCTTGCGGCATTCATGGCAATGAAATGGCTCCCATCGAATGGTGTTGTCAGTTGATTGAAGATGTGCTTGCGGAAAACGTGTTGCTTCAGCAACGGGTTCAGTTTCAGCTGGGTAATCTAGATGCGATTGCAGTGCAGCAGCGGTTTGTGGAAACCAACATGAATCGGTTGTTTGATCCCAAAAGTTGTCTAGCGCCTTTGGCCACAGATACGTCAGAAATAAGGCGTTCGAAACAATTGCGGCAATATACGATTAAGTTTTTTGACCAAGCGACAACGCTTGGCTGTAGTCAATATCACTTTGATTTACATACCGCTATTAGAGCATCCAAGCAACCTTTGTTTGCTGTTTTACCTTGGCTAGGTGAACAGCGCTACGCGCCGATTCTGTTTGATTTTTTAAAGCAAAGTGAGATTCAAGCCGTTTTGCTGTCGGCTCAACCAACCAGCACCTATAGTTATTTTTCATCCACATTGGGTGTGATATCCGCCACGCTGGAACTTGGACAAGTGCAGCCATTTGGCACCCATGACTTGACCCTTATTCAAGCCTTTACTCGAACATTGACACGATGGTTAACTTCGGCTCCCTTACTAGAAGACATGAATGCATGGCAGCAACTGACCTTGTTTCAGGTGTCGCGAGAAATCAAAAAAACCAGCAGTACTTTTAAATTTAAGTTTCCGGATGACATCGCTAACTTCTCCTGCTTTGAACGAGGGGCTTGTTTGGCAGAGGATGCTTCTGGAAAAGTGGTGGTAGAACATGATCAGGAGTGGATCGTGTTTCCTAATGCAGGCGTGCCCATTGGCGAAAGAGCCATGCTTACCTTGGTTCGCGCGCATACCGATCAACTCATAAGCACATGACACGGAGGTCAAGATGAATGAACCGTTGCCTACGTCGTTGACTTGGAACAACAGTACCTTGTCGTTAACGCATCAGCTTGCGTTTGTGGCTGGCGATGCATTGTCCATACCAACGTTACAAATTTTAAAACCAGATGGGCGTCTGCATGCCGCAGCTGATATGCCTGAACTGAATGCAGAAACCGCCTTGCGCATGTTTGATACTTGCGTGTTTACCCAAGTTTTCGATGAACGAATGCTGTCTTGTCAGCGACAGGGACGCATCAGTTTTTATATGACGTGTGTGGGTGAAGAAGGCGCTGTCGTTGGTAGTGCAGCGGGTCTACATGATCAGGATATGATTTTGGGTCAATATCGTGAACATGCAGCGCTACGTTATCGGGGGTTCACCACTGAACAATTCATGAACCAGTTGTTTAGCAATGAAAAAGATTTAGGGAAAGGCCGACAAATGCCTGTTCACTACGGTTCAAAAGCTTTGCATTATCAAACCATTTCATCGCCGTTAGCGACTCAAATTCCGCAAGCCGTTGGGGTTGCTTTTGGTCAAAAAATAAAACAAAGCGATCAAGTGACTTTGTGTTATTTTGGTGAAGGTGCAGCTTCCGAAGGGGATTGTCATGCAGCCATGAACATGGCGAGTGTATTAAAAACACCCGTTATTTTTTTCTGTCGTAACAATGCGTATGCTATTTCAACGCCTGCTACAGAACAATATGCCAGTGATGGCATTGCTGTACGCGCTGTAGGTTACGGTATGCCTTCGATTCGAGTTGATGGTAATGACATATTAGCGGTGCTGTTAGCCGTGCAACAAGCCCGTGCATTGGCTTTACGTACGCAAACACCGGTTTTAATTGAAGCCATGACCTATCGAGTCGGGGCGCATTCAAGTTCTGATGATCCATCCGGCTATCGATTAGCAGAAGAAGCTGAAGCTTGGCAAGCGCTGTCCGCAATCACGCGTTTTAAAACTTGGTTAATCGAGAAGGAATGGATCACACAGGCACAGTGTGATGCTTTATATGAAGCTTACAAAGTCGAGGTATTAGCGCAAGTGAAACAAGCTGAACAGGTTGCCAAACCCGTATTAAGAACCATGATTGAAGATGTCTATGCCAAACCGACAAGTCAATTGGAACAGCAATACAAGCAATTAAAGCAACATCTGTCCGCATCAGGTTTAACTATGCAGCAAGAGGAGAAATAAAATTATGCCTCAGATGAATTTGTTGCAAGCAGTGAATCATGCTTTAGATTGTGCGATGGCTGTGGATGATGATGTCCTTGTGTTTGGTGAAGACGTCGGGCATTTTGGGGGCGTCTTTCGAGCGACCTCGCAATTGCAAGTCAAATATGGGCGTCACCGCTGTTTTAATACACCGTTAACGGAACAAGGTATTGTCGGTTTCGCCAATGGTTTAGCTGCGTTTGGCATGAAGCCGATAGCTGAAATTCAATTTGCAGATTATATTTTTCCTGCTTTTGATCAGTTGGTGAATGAAACGGCGAAATTTCGTTATCGCAGCGGTAATCAGTTTAATGTGGGTGGCTTAACAGTGCGAACCCCTTACGGCGGTGGCATTGCTGGTGGTTTGTATCATTCTCAATCACCCGAAGCTTATTTTACGCATACACCAGGGCTTAAAGTGGTGGTGCCGAGCAATCCATATCAAGCCAAGGGGTTATTGCTTGCTGCGATTAGGGAGCCTGATCCAGTGATTTTTTTTGAACCCAAACGTTTGTATCGTGCCAGCACAGGGGAGGTGCCGTCTGCGGATTATACTTTGGCACTTGAACAAGCACATGTTATCCGTGAAGGGCATGACCTAACGCTGTTGGCATGGGGTGCCCAAGTGGAGATCATTGAGCAAGCTGCGGTGACGGCGGCTGCGCAAGGGATTGCGTGTGAGGTCATTGACTTATGCACGTTGTTGCCATGGGATGTGGAGACGGTGGTTCGCTCTGTTCAAAAAACGGGACGCTTGGTGATTAACCACGAAGCACCGTTAACGGGTGGGTTTGCAGGCGAAATTGCAGCCACCATCCAAGAACAATGTTTTTTATCGTTAGAGGCCCCAATACAAAGGGTATGTGGCTTAGATACACCTTTTCCTCTGTGTCATGAAAAAGCATATATGCCAGATGCAGAGAAAACATGGGCAGCCATATTACACTGCATGAACTATTAAGAGATTTTTAAATAAGGATATAAGGAGTCGGTATGCAGCAGACTTTTATTTTACCCGATATTGGTGAAGGGGTCGTTGAATGTGAAATTATCCAATGGCAGGTTGGTGTTGGGGATACGGTTGAAGAAGATCAGGTCGTGGTTGAAGTGATGACCGATAAAGCGGTGGTTGAAATCCCATCACCTTATGCGGGTACGGTTCATCGTTTGTATTATGAGCAGGGAGAGATTGCTAAAGTACATGCGCCCTTGTTTGAAATTGAAACCATGGTGATTGGTGAGGAGGCTACCGTCGCACTTGACACCATCGATGATGCCTCGCTTGAGATGTCCTTGGAGTTGCCTAACTCACCGGATGCAGCTTCGCTTACCGATGAAATTATGTCGCAGCATGTGATAGATATGCCTTTAAGCGACGAAGTATCATTACAAACCGCGGTTGGTTCAGATCTGCCTAAAGCATTGGCGAGCCCAGCAGTGCGTCGGTTGGCGAAAAGCAACAACATTGATATTCAACAAGTTCAAGGCAGTGGTAAAAATGGACGCGTCTTGAGAGAAGATATTGAACGGTATCCAATCTCATCACCAATTTCTATTGGCCATGGTGCCCATAGATCAGAACCACTGACGACTGTCCAGCGCGCAATGGCGAAGTCGATGCTGCATGCGGTGCAAACGATTCCTCATTTTACATATGGAGAAGAAGTTGATGTGACGCGCTTATGTGGTTTGCGACAACAAATTGAAGCAGTGCAAGAGACTAAAATAAGCTTAATGGCGTTTTTTATTAAGTCTCTCAGTTTGGCCTTATTGGAATATCCCATTTTGAATGCGCGGCTGAATGCAGAAGCCACTGAGTTGACGTATCTATCACACCACCACATTGGCTTCGCTGTGAACAGTAGCATCGGCTTGTTGGTGCCCAATATCAAGCATTGTGAACACAAAAGTATATTTGAAATCAATGATGAATTGCAGCGTTTAATTGCGTTGGCACGAGCGGGGCGAGTCAAGCAAGAGGATCTGCAAGATGGTACGATCACTGTCTCAAACATTGGCGCCATAGGCGGTAATATCGCGACACCTATTATTCATCAAAATCAGTTGGCTATTGTTGCATTAGGCCGCATCCAGACGTTACCTCGATTTGATGCCGATCACCAGATACAGGCGCGCTCTATATTACAAATCAATTGGTCGGCTGATCACCGAATTTTGGATGGAGGGACTTTAGCAACTTTTTGTCGAGCTTGGCAGGATATGCTGGAAAATCCCGAGACCATGCTGCTCAAAACGCGCTAAATCATCAAAGTCACCAGCGATGACTATCGCTGGTGTGATGGGCTAGGCTGAAGGAGTGGCGACATAGTGCTCAAGATTAGCGTTGCACATCGCTTGGAGTGCATTTTCACTTGCATTGCGCAGTGAAATTTTGCCATGACTCGATTCAACTAAGATAACCCGTTCAATGGAATCAAAATTGATTTTCGCTCTAGCCAGCGCTGAAAAGGCACACTGCATCGGCAGCAGTGATGGATTAAAAGCAGCGTTTTCAGCGTAGCGCCCATGAAAAATTTGACCACTTTGGGTTAAAAGTGTGACAGCTGCGTGGGTACCTGAGTAAGGTGCATAGCTTAGGTTGGCTTCTGTTACCGTCGCTTGAACCAAAGGATCGTCACTGCTTAGCTGTAATTGTTGTGATTGATTGGCAAAGATAGATTGCTCAGATGTTAATGCTTTAAAATCCTTGGAATCAAAAGGATCATTCATCAAATCGCCAATGGTATAAGATGGCCTATTAGGCACATGGATCTGTGCGCTCGGTGGCAGCCCTAATTCGGTAATAAATTGACGACAATGCCCGCATGGAACTGCGGAGATAGCCAGACTTTGAATGCCTTTCGCACCCGCTTGCCAAGCATGGCTAATCGCTGTTTGTTCCGCATGCACTGCATGAAATAAAGCTTCATTTTTAATTTCTAAATTAGCGCCCATATAGAAGTTGCCATCAATATCCATGACGATGGCACCTACATAAAATTGACTCACTGGCGCAATAGAGATGGTTTCTGCAATGGGCAACAAGGCTAAAGCCAGTTCCTTGGCGTTCAATTTGAGCTGGGCTTGGAGCATAAGTCTGGTTTGGTTTGAAATGCTACCTGTAAAATGATGAGTCATTAAAGTTTGTAATATGTCTTTAAAGCGAGGTTCTACATTATGTAAC
The DNA here is from genome assembly GCA_016779685.1 of Shewanellaceae bacterium. Classification (GTDB taxonomy): domain Bacteria; phylum Pseudomonadota; class Gammaproteobacteria; order Enterobacterales; family Shewanellaceae; genus UBA2521. Next base: position 17,531 of record JADHND010000001.1, read on the forward strand.
CAGTTTTTGGCTTGTATATTCATGCCCATGCTCCTTATTTGACGTATTAAATGGTATGTAGATATTCTATCAACTGTCGAATGAGCGACAGCTTAAAGGAATCTTGTTCGTGTTGATAAACTAAGTTTTCAATTGTGACTAAATACGACTCGGCTTGCAATTGATTTTGACAATATTCTTGCCATTGTTGTAATTCATACTCGGCTAACAAATGCGGATAGTTTCTACCTTTATAGTAGAACAACATTTTGCTTAAGCGAGGATCATGAAACGCAAATGTCATATGGCATAATTGTTCTGGTGGTGTTGTGCGAATTGTAGCCATCAGCTGTCTATCATGGTCATTGAAGAAGGGGCCACGGTACAACATCAAATCAGGATGCAGATCAGAACTATCATCGGTTGCTTGGGGTTGTAAGATCTCGGTTAAAGTTGAAAGCAAGTGCGGTGCTGCCTGCAATTGGGCCAACCGTTCTTTGATGACACCGATGTCCCATTGTAATCGAGATTGGATGGTTTCATCCAGTAAACTCAAAGGAGCGATCATGGGACATTGGTTGATAGCAACTTGAGTTAAAGGTACGGGTGGGGTGTCACCTAATTCACGTCTAGGTTGATAAAGGCGTGCTTTTAATGTCGCTGCGCTTTCGTCGAATAAGGGTTGAATGTCTTGATTGAGATCGACGCACACTACGGTGTTCGGTTTGTGAGGATGCACCATTAAGGGAGCAATCACAGAGGTACAATGACGTGCATGGCCGTAAAAACCACTGACATGGATCATCGGTTTTAGCTGATCCGTATTGAGCAAGGGTTTGACGTTTTTTTTCAGCCGCAAGTTAAAATAATAATCAAATAGACGTGGTTGAGCTTTTTTAATCAGACGAGCTAACGCAAGCGTCGCCTGTACATCAGCGAGAGCATCATGGGCGTTGCTATGCTCAATTCCATTCGCCTCGGTGATTTTTTCAAGGCGAAAGGTCGGTTGGCCATCATCGTCGGTCGGCCAGACAATCCCTTCCGGGCGAAGGGCATAGCAGCTGCGCACCAAATCGATTAAATCCCAGCGGGAACAACCATGCTGCCATTCTCGGGCATAGGCATCAAAAAAATTACGATAAAGAGTATGCCGGGTAACTTCATCGTCAAATCGGATTGAATTATAGCCAACGGAACAGGTGTTGGGTTGGCTCATGTTTTCATGAATGGTTTGAATAAATTCAGCTTCGCAAACGCCTAGTGTATTGGCTCGCTGCGGGGGAATGCCTGTGATGAGCATGGCGTTTGGATCGGGTAGATAATCGCTGGGTAATCGGCAATACAATTCAACGGGCTGGCCGATGATGTTGAGATCCATATCTGTGCGTATTGCTGCGAATTGAGCGGGTCGATCACGCGCAGGATGAATGCCCCATGTTTCATAATCATGCCATAAAAAGGTGGGTTGAACGGTAGAAGATGGGTTTTGCATAATGAATTTGATAGAATGATATTTTACATGCAAGCCATGTTAGCATGAAATGGATGCATGCGGGAGCGCATTTATAAAAAAGAGAAGAGGTACTATGTTGAAGCACAAACAAGTTGTTCAACTGATGTCTTGGTTAGATTTGACGTCATTGCGTGACGAGGATACGGCTGAGTCGATAGCCAATTGGTCTCAGCAGGCACAGCAACCTTGGGGCACGGCAGCGGCGGTGTGCGTTTATCCGGCGTGGATCCAAGCTGCTCGTGTCGGCTTAGTGCATCTTGATGCTCAAGTGTCGATTGCAACGGTGGTGAATTTCCCAGCAGGTGACGCGACGCCTGCTGCGACAGCTGCTTCTACGACAGCTGCGATTCGAGCTGGAGCAGATGAGATCGATGTGGTGCTGCCTTATCAAGCTCTGTTGGCAGGAAATCAAAGTCATGCTCTGTCGGTGTTACAAGCGTGCCGAGCTGCGTGTCCAGAACGGGTGATGAAAGTCATTATAGAATCAGGTATGCTGCCCAATGCATCTGCCATTGAGGTCGCCTGTCAGCTGGCGATTAAGGCTGGCGCAGACTTTATTAAAACATCTACAGGAAAAGCTGCGGTGCATGCAACTCTTCCCGCTGTTCAAACTATTTTAAATACGATACAAGCCAGCCCTGAATCAGTTGGTATTAAGATCTCTGGGGGGGTGAAAACATTGGCGCAAGCAGCCCCTTATGTCAATTTAATTGAACACACAATGGGAGAAGCATGGATGACGCCAGCACATGTACGTTTTGGGGCATCAAGCTTGCTTCAAGATCTTCGGTTATTTTTTGAGAAAAGTGCGATTAATCAGATGTAGCCGTTTCCTTTTGTTAGGCGCATCGCTATAATAACCCGCTTTGAATGCGGCGATTCAATATGATTTTAGTCGCTGAATAGAACAGAACTGAGGTTTATCATGACAACTCCCCATATTAACGCGCCGGTAAATGCCTTTGCAAAAACAATGCTATTTCCGGGGGATCCCTTACGCGCTAAGTACATTGCAGAAAATTTTTTGGAAGATGCAAAGCTGGTTACGGATGTGCGGAACATGTTGGGCTACACAGGTTTTTATCAAGGAACCAAGTTATCGGTGATGGGACACGGTATGGGAATACCTTCTTTGTCCATCTATGCGAAAGAGCTGATTACAGAATATGGTGTTGAAAACATTATTCGTATTGGTAGTTGTGGTGCCGTACGCCATGACATCAAAGTGCTTGATCTTGTGGTAGCGATGGGTGCTTGTACTGATTCAAAAGTGAACCGGACACGTTTTGGGCAACATGATTTTGCAGCGATAGCCGACTATGGTTTGTTGTCCGCATGGCTCGAAACAGCCCAGCAGGCGCAAGTGCCTGTACGCGTAGGTAATATCCATACCACCGACCTATTTTATTCACCTGAAACCGAAATTTTTGATACGATTGAAAAAATGGGTGTCTTGGCGGTTGATATGGAAGCAGCAGGTTTATATGGTGTGGCCAGTGAATTTGGCGCCAAAGCTTTGTGCGTATTGACCGTATCTGATCACATTCGTACCGGAGAACAGGTCTCTGCTGCGGAACGCGAAACCACCTTCCACGATATGATGCAAGTGACTTTGCAAGCTGCGGTTAAAATAGAACAACAGGCTTAAAGCGCTCAGCTAAATCATTGGATAGAAAACGGGCCTATGCGCCCGTTTTTGGTTTCGACGGCTGGATATAAAAGCGTTGCTTTGCTTCAAAGGTCACGTCAATACATTCACCCTGTGCCTGAATGTTGTCAATACGTTCTTTAATTTTTTTCGCTGCATGCGGTGAATTCTTCTTCACAAAAGTCATTTCTTTGAGTAGGTATTTAAAATCGCTGTGCACTGGTCGTTGTACGATAAATAAGATAGCCATGAATTCGCCGACACTCTCACTTTTTTCAATAAATTTTTGTTGTTGTATGCGATTGATTTCGTGGCTGACCACTGAATCAATGCTGACCTCATGTCGAGATATTTGCTGAATCGATAGAAAAATTTCAAACCGGAAGGAAGTTTCTTTTTTGTCCAAGCGGTTTAAGGGGTGTAGAATTAATCGCTTAATTTTTTCTTCGTCAAACATTGAGCTGAAATCAAAGCCATCATTGAATGGATGATTAACGTGAAATAAGCTCATGAACCGATTGGTTTGCTGGCCGCGGCAGATCAAGTCTAAATGTATTTTATTTTGATCCATATGTACAAAAAATGGATTGATAAATGTATTTTGAAAGAAAATATTTTTCAGCACTTCATACATATCACGATGTTGTGTTGTGTATTCAGCAATGGTTTGGGTTAAAGAAGGTTGCTTTTTAATAATTTTTTGAAAAAAGAGCATGCCTTGATGTTTATTTTCTTTGTGGACTGCTTCTAAAGTGATGGTGTGTTTATCATGTGCCACCACTCGGTAAGGCAGTTTGCTTAATCGATGTGATGGTGTTTCTTGATTGAGGACTGGAAAGGTGATGTATACACGCTTATTCGCTAGAAGATTCGTCGCGCGTTTAAAATGGATCACCAGTAATTCTGGTGAAACCGCCGCCGTCATGCCGAGCCAAGTTTCACTACCTTGTTTAACTTGTACTGAAAAATGCAACGAGAATGTACTTTCAATACGTTCTTCGAAAAAGTCGGTTGAAATGATGTTATGAATCTTCGGTTTGGAGTTCGTGAGCTCAAACTTTTTGAGCAATGAGGGTTGTTCATCAGATTGCATGTGTTGGTAATGCTTCTGGGCATAGTCATTGGTGATGTCCGTTATGTTGAAAACCCAGTTTAATTCGCTTATTTGATGGGAGACCACTGGTGAAATGGGGTTATCTTGTTGGCTGACTGAAAATCTAAATTGTTGCTCCATAGCTTGTTTCGGTTTGATCGCCACATGAAACACACGCCAGCTTTTTTTATTGCTCGCAAATTTGAAAAAAAGCTCTTTAAGCTTGTGTTTTTCCAATTCATACAGAGAAGCCAAGTAAATTTGCGTTGTTTCGGCGTTTTTTAATTGAAAACTATACCAAATTTGATGCTTGTCCGCATAGGCTGTGAGCAAGTTTTTCAGCCGTAAGGTGGTTAAAGCTGAGGTAAGATAGTTTTCATCTTCTTGGCCTTGAAAGTAATCGATGATGTGATTGTTCTTTTGGGTACGCAATGAATATAGAGGGATCCACCCTAAATTTTCGTGGCTTAAAAAAATGGGTAAGCATGTCATACAGGGCAAATATTGACGTTCGTAATTGATCACCGTAACTGCTGACAAGACTCTATCAATGTTCATGTTGTTTTGTTTGTGTAATTCAATGAGAGCTTGTAATTTTTCCGAAAAGGCCTTATGCCCATTGAGTCGGGCTAAGGTCAACCATTGATATTGGCTGTTGGTTTTGGTGTGAATGACCTGGTATTCTGTAGGTGCTTGTAAAATTTTATCCAGCTCTTTCGCGCCAATGTTCAACAGCGATACGTGCACGATTTGATTCATCTTAATCGTCATTTCAAAGGGTATACGTATGATAACACTGTACATCGAGACCTCTGTGGTGATCCCGTTAATCCAAGTTTCAGTATCGGGCAGCTTCATCTTGATGTTCATGCTATAAATGATTTTTTGTTCTTGCTTGTGAAGATTGCGCCCTAATTTTAAACTGTTGGTTGTGGGGAGTATAGGGCGATAGGGTGTTTGGCTGTCGCTGCGTCGTAAAAGAAAATGATACATGACATGCTCATAAACGCCGAGAGTGTATTTTTGTCCAAAAAACATTAAGCTATGGTAAAAATCATTCAGTGCTTGTTTATCTAAATAGTGATCAAAGCCTTGATAGCTGAATTTTTCACACGTAAACACCGTTTTCCCACGTAAATCAATGTGGTCATAGCAGGGGGTGGTCATACGTTTCAACTCAGTTTTAATCAGTTGCCGGGTTTTGCTATCATGGTTTTCGGTTAATTTTAAAAAATGATGCGCAAAATTAGGTCGTATCAGCAATCGCTTGAGCTGCTCGATGAGTGAACGATGTTCTTCAGCTATTGTCACCATAAGTGAATTGAAGGTATGGGTTAATGCTTTCTCTATCGTCTGCATTTTCGATTTCTTTAATCCTACCCCGAAAGGGTGACTGAGTTCATCGCAGAATATCTAAGGTTCGGTGTTGCTTATTCTCAGTGGCTTTGGGACAATGCATTGTTAATTAAAACAATGAGGATGCATTATGTCGAATCGTCAATTACGAGCTAATGCCATACGGGTTTTGAGTATGGATGCGGTAGAACGTGCTAAGTCTGGACACCCAGGTGCCCCCATGGGAATGGCAGATATTGCTGAGGTCTTATGGCATGATATTTTAAAGCACAACCCCAGTAATCCCAAATGGTTAAATCGAGACCGCTTTGTCTTATCAAATGGACATGGCTCGATGTTGCTTTATGCTTTGCTACATTTATCTGGTTATGATCTGACCATCGATGATTTAAAAAATTTTCGACAGTTACATTCTAAAACACCGGGGCATCCTGAGTATGGTTATACGCCAGGTGTTGAAACCACCACAGGTCCACTGGGGCAAGGCTTGGCCAATGCCGTTGGGATGGCTCTCGCAGAAAAAAACCTAGCCGCTTCATTCAATCGCGAAGAACATCGCATTGTGGATCACTTCACCTATGCGTTTGTAGGGGATGGCTGTTTAATGGAAGGTATTTCGCATGAAGTGTGTTCATTGGCAGGCGTGCTGGGCCTAGGCAAGCTTATTGTGGTATGGGATGACAATGGTATCTCCATTGATGGGGATGTCAAAGGCTGGTGGCGAGATGACACGCCTGCTCGGTTCGAAGCCTATGGTTGGCAAGTGATTCAAGATGTTCAAGGGCATGATCATGCTTCGATTCTGGCAGCGTTTCAAGCGGCGCAAACCGATTTAACGCGCCCGACCTTAATCTGTGCAAAAACCAACATTGGTCAAGGTGCTCCCAACAAAGCAGGTAGCCATGCCTGTCACGGTGCCCCATTAGGTGAAGCTGAAATTCAATCGACGCGTGAGGCATTAGGTTGGACTCATGCGCCATTTGAGATACCTCAATCTGTTTATAACTCATGGCGAGCGATTGAACAGGGACAAGCCGCTGAAGCAGAGTGGCAGCAACAGTTTTCCGCATATGAAGATGCGTTTCCTGAATTGGCTCTTGAGTTAAAGCGGCGCATTGCCAAGACAAAACCAGAAGGTTGGGTTCAGACCGCTCAAGAATACATTCATGGTTTACAAGCTGAACCCAAAGCTTTAGCGTCGCGTCAAGCATCCCAACAAGCACTTGAATGCTTTGGAGCCATGATGCCAGAGTTAATCGGTGGCTCTGCTGATTTAGCGCCTTCTAATTTAACGCAATGGTCAGGTTCAAAGACCATACTTGATACCGATGCATCCGGCAATTACATTCATTATGGTGTACGAGAATTCGGTATGACGGCTATGGCTAATGGCATTGGTCTCTATGGGGGGTTGATTCCCTACACGGCTACATTTCTTATTTTTATGGAATATGCTCGTAATGCGGTGCGCATGGCAGCCTTAATGCAACAGCAACATATTTTTGTGTACACACATGATTCAATAGGTCTCGGTGAAGACGGTCCGACACACCAGCCCATAGAACAGTTGACCGCTTTGCGGAGTACCCCAAATCTAACGACATGGCGCCCTTGCGATCAAGTTGAAACTGCTGTGGCTTGGAAGGTGGCATTAGAACAGGTCAATGGGCCGACCAGTTTGGTGCTATCACGTCAAAGCTTAACACAGCAACCGCGGACGCCAGTTCAAGTGAACAACATTGAACGCGGTGGCTATATTTTAAAAGATTGTCAGCAATTACCTGATGTTATCTTGGTGGCTACTGGCTCTGAAGTGCAGTTGGCGGTGCTGGCGGCAGAACTACTAACTCAGCAAGGCTTGCTGGTTAATGTGGTGTCCATGGCTTCACCAGATGTGTTTGATGTGCAAGATCAAGAATACCAAGCACAGGTTCTGCCACCACAGGTGACCTGCCGAGTAGCTATTGAGGCAGGGGCAGCAGATTATTGGTATAAATATGTTGGTCTGCAGGGTGCAGTCATCGGAATGAAAAGCTTTGGCGAGTCAGCACCAGCCAGTACTTTATTTGAACATTTTGGATTTACCGTTGCCAATGTGGTTGAACAAGTTTTGGTCTTGTTACCTGAAGAGGTGTCTTATCTTGAAGGTTAATCAAGGCTGTTTTAATGTATCAAGACATGTGAAGTGGGATGTTGTATGATTCGAGTTGCTATAAACGGTTTTGGCCGTATCGGTCGTGCTAGTTTAAGGGCGCTGTATGATGTCCCAGCGCATCGTGCACAGTTTAAAGTCGTGGCAATAAATGACATTGCGCCTGCTGAAGCCATGTATCATTTGTTTAAATACGATTCAACCCATGGCCGTAACCCACATGCCTTAGCTTGGCAGCATGAAACCTTAACGATTGCAGGTGATCAAATCGAGTTGTTGCATGAACCGGAACTGTCTCGCTTGCCTTGGGCAGATTTGGGGATTGATTTGGTGATAGAAGCGTCAGGTCAGTTTAATTGTGTTGCTCAATTAAAGCAGCATTTGCAACAAGGTGCTCGCAAAGTGTTGGTCAGTCATCCCGCCACATCAGATGTGGATGCGACCATTGTTTATGGGGTTAACCATGAAGACTTGACGGGACAGGAACAGATTGTTTCGAGTGCTTCGTGTACCACCCATTGTTGTGTGCCCGTACTCGCTGCTTTAGATAAACACTTTGGTATCGCCCATGGTGGTCTCACGACCATTCATTCGATGATGAATGATCAAAACACCACCGATAGCTATCAATCTCATCTTCGAGGGATGCGTGCAGCCAGCCAATCGATTGTTCCGGTTGCGACTAAATTAGCCCGCGGGATTGAACGATTGCTGCCTCAGCTACAAGATAGGTTATTAACCTCTGCTGTTCGCGTGCCTGTGATTAATGTGACGGCAATGGATCTCACTTTACAATTAAACCAGAACGTTGATATCCATCAGGTATTGAAGGTCTTAGTTGACAGTCAACAAGCCGAATTAGCGGGTTTACTGGACATCAGTTATGAATCTTTGGTGTCCGTCGATTTTAATCATAATTCGCATTCGGTCACAGTTGATGCAACTCAGATCACGATGAACGACAGTGGACTGCTAAAAATGCTGTTGTGGTGTGACAATGAGTGGGGTTATGCGCATCGCTTGTTGGATACCGCGGCGGCTTTATTTTCAGCCAGTGATAAGGAAGAATAAGCTATGCTCAAGACGCTAGACACCCTTACTTTAGTAGACAAGAAAGTATTGATACGCCTTGATCTCAATGTGCCGATGCAAGCGGGAAAAATTAAGAATACGGAGCGCATTCATCGAGCACTACCCACGATCCGTTATGCGCTTGCGCAGGGTGGAATCGTCCGGTTAATGTCTCACTTAGGACGCCCCCAACCAGGGGAGATGAATCCAGACTTATCATTGGCACCGATTGCAACCTATCTTAGCCAGGTCCTGGCGTGTCCTGTGCAGCTTTGTTCTGATCCCGCTGAGCTCGCGCAAGCGACGGCAAGAGTGGCTTTATTAGAGAATGTACGTTTTTTCCATGGAGAAACAACCAACGATTTGAACTTGGCGCAGCAATACGCTGCTTGTGGTGATATATTCGTAATGGATGCTTTCGGTACGGCGCATCGCCAGCACGCATCTACATTAGGCGTGATGCAAGTGAGCGAGCAAGTTTGTGCGGGTTTTTTATTTCAAGATGAAATCAAGGCACTGACGCAAGCGTTGCAGTCGCCAAAAACGCCAGTACTCGCTGTTGTTGGGGGAGCGAAGGTATCGACAAAGTTAACATTGTTGACTTCATTGGCTACCAAAGTAGATCAGTTAATTGTGGGTGGTGGCATTGCCAATACATTCTTGGCCGCCCAAGGGTACGCTATCGGGACTTCTTTGTACGAACCTAGCATGATTACAGAAGCGCGTGCCATCATGGCAAAAGTTGAAGTGATCTTACCTCGTGATGTGGTGGTTGCCTCGGCATGTACAGCAACAGCAACAGCGCGAGTGAGTTCAATCACGGATGTACAAGCAGATGAAATGATCCTTGACATGGGCCCTGAATACATAAAATGGCTACCCAGCTTGATTCAATCAGTAGGGACGCTTTTGTGGAATGGCCCACTGGGGGTGTTTGAGATCCCTCAATTTGCCGATGGCACTCGCGTGCTAGCAAAAGCCATCGCCGCCTGTTCGGGATTTTCGATTGCAGGCGGAGGGGATACCTTGGCAGCCATTGCTCAATTTAAATGTACCAATGACATTGATTATATTTCAACGGGTGGGGGAGCATTTTTAGCTTTTATTGAACAAGGCACTTTACCATGCTTACCTATGCTGACCGCTTAAATACATGTTGCGACATGATTAACCAGTGAAGCATATTCTATGAAGGGTTGGGTATTGAAATGTTTACTGGGAAGTTGCTTGAAAAAGTCCAGCATAAGTTCTTCATAAGTTATTGATAGAACTTCGTGTTCAAAGTTGACATCGTTGATGATGTTAGGAAAGCGAGCGCCTCCGTTGATTAAAAAATCGGGTAGTGTAAAAGTGTAGATTTTTTCAGGTAGCAAAGGTTTGTTGTTTACCCGAAATTGATCCAACACTTTGGCACGTCCGTAAGAATGTATCTCCATGGAGATATTGTAATACTGGGGCTTTTGATGTTGAAAAATTCGGTTCATATAACGCATAATGGTTCGACCATTGGCCTTGATGAGGACGATCTTATTCTTGAAAGGTGTAATTTTTTGTAAATCAAGAAAGGTTATTTTGCCTTGAGGCAAACCAGCCCGAATTCCACGGTTGTTAAATAAAGCAAAATCAACATTAAGCAGTTTAATTTGCGCGAACAGTACCAACAAGCTGACGGGTTTTTGCCCCCATCTGCCACAATGGTTTGTTAATGCGTGACTCAAGTAAGCAACCTCCGTTTGTTTGAGGTGATCGATTTTTCGAACATATTTATCTAAAATTTTATAAACAAGTGGATTGGGCGTAAACCGATCAGTGCCTCCATCTTTATGTAAGTTAACTGGAATGTTTTCTTGTATCTCAGCGGTTAATGTACCATCTTTTAAGTGAAACTTGGTGGCACTGACGTAACCAAAACCTTTATTACCTTGAACAATCCATGTGTTTCGGTGTAAATAAGGTCTGCAGAATTTTGTTTTATCGTAAGCTGGTTCAATGCAAGCCGTGTCTTCATCATGTCCCATTAAAAAAATATGAGGTGTTTTGAGCTGTAATTGATCGATGATCAGATGTTGCTCTATTTTTTTGCTTTCCATTAAGCGGTGAGTTAGATGTCCCGCATGAAAAAGGGTGATAATTAAATCAGGATGCTCCTTACTTTCGATGTTTCGATAAATTTCTTGGCTATGGGTAACAGGGTCCAGTACAGTTAAATGTCTGATGTTGTGTTTAGCGACATTGTCTGTAAATTGACGCCCAGTGAGGCCGATCACAGCAATTTTTAAACCTTTTCGATGAACAATATGATAAGGTTTAACTAACGTTTGGTGAGGATATCTTTTTAAAACAATGTTGGCGGATAGAAATGGAAAGTTTGCCCACAGTCGTTGTTGTTTTAAAATGTTCGGTGCATTGTCAAATTCATGATTGCCTAAGCTCATGGCATCATATTTAAGCAAATTCATACCTATAAAATCGGGTTGTGCTGATTGTAAATCTGATTCCGGCGTGCCAGTATTCACATCACCGGTAGAAAATGTCAGGACTGCTTGTTGCGTTTTCTGGGCATTGCTTCTTAATATATCAAACAGGGTTTTTTTGGCAGGCATGCCAGATTCACCGTCTTTATTTTCCCAAAAATGACCATTGTTATTATGTGTGTGAATTAGGAGCAATGAGACTGTTTTATTGGTATCTCCTGCTATCGCAACACAACACCATCCTAACCATAGGGAACTTAAAAAAAATGGGACTCGAACGAAAACCTTAAACATATAAACTCCATTTAACAAACTAAGGTGGGATTTGAATTTAAGCTAGGAAGGGAAAAGCTTAATGAAACCATCAAGATCATGTCAAAATTAAGAATAAAAAGCAAATTAATCCATTGATCTCAAAGGTTTGTAAAGATAAGGTTAAAAATAGAGATTTTATTTGTTAATTTTTTGTTTTGTTATGATTTGGATCAACTGTTGAGGGCTGTTGATGAAATGATGCGCTGGCCAAGTGTCAATTTGATCACTTGGCTTATGAAAACCCCAAGTGACTGCAACTGAAATCATGCCGCTGTTATTCGCAGCTTCGATGTCTCTGGGTGCGTCACCCAGATAAAAGATGTTCTTGGGTTGCCGTTGAATATGTTGTGCTGCTAAAAACATAGGTTCACTAAATGGTTTAGCTTTGGTGCAGGTATCGCCCGAGATCACCGTGCCGACACGCGGTTGCCAGTTGAGCTTATCAATCAAAGGTCGGGAGAACCGAGCTTCTTTGTTGGTGATAATGCCCCATGGAATCTGGTGCTCATCGAGCCAATTTAGAAGATGTTCTATGCCAGAGAAAGGGTGCGTTCGTTGACCATTGTTTCGCTGATAGTGATAGAGCATGCGTTGCTGGATTTGCCGTAAAATAGGTTCATGCACATTGACAATTTTTCTGTGGTTAAAGTGTGCTTTAACCATAGCATACGCACCTTGCGATATTTCATGACGAATGACGGGTATTTCACAAGCCTCAAATTCATGCTCTTGCAAGGCTAAATTTAAAGCATCTATCAAGTCGGGCGAGGAATCCACCAATGTCCCATCCAAATCAAACAAGACGCCTAGTTTGCAGTAAGTGACACTCATGGTGCTTCCTCTATTGATAAACCTAGCTTGAGGCTGAAGGCTTGGTGGCCATAACCATGTAATTAACATCTAGTTTCATGGTATAGCTGAATTTCTCTATAAACGGATTATAGGTAATTCCCATGGTGTCTTCAACATGTAGTTTGGCATACTCAATATACTCCATTAATTCAGAGGGTTTGATGAACTTTTCATATTGATGGGTGCCTTTAGGCAGCAAGCGTAATACGTATTCAGCGCCAATAATCGCTTTTATGTACGATTGAAAGTTACGATTGATGGTTGAAAAGAAGATACAACCATTTGGCTTTAGCATGTCGGCACACGCTAAAATAACAGCCTGTGGATCAGGCACATGCTCCAGCATTTCCATACAGGTAATCACATCAAAGTAGCTACGATGATCTGTACTAAATGACTCCGCTGTACTTTGATGATAGCTGACGTTGACCTCACTGGTTGAAGCATGTTGCTTGGCAATTTCTAATGGCATTTTTCCCATATCAATACCGGTGACCACAGCCCCATGTTTCGCCATACCCTCGCTGAGGATGCCGCCACCACAGCCGACATCTAAGATTTTTTTTTCAAAGAAGCCGTCGCATTGACGTTCGATGTAATTCATACGTAAAGGGTTGAGTTGATGAAGAGGCTTAAAGCTACCAACAGGGTTCCACCATTCTTGGGCCAGTTTTTCAAACTTTGCAATCTCTTCGTGATCGACGTTAGAAAATGTTTCCATAAAGTGACCTTTGCAATTAAAAATTAAAAGCTTATTTTATATGCTTTCTACCGCATTAGGTAATCTTTGTGGTAGAATATTGAAAATTTTTACTGAATTGTTTGAATCAATCAGTTTTCAATAAGTATAGAGCATATCTTTGTATTTTATACTGTGCTTGATGATAGGAATGAACCTCATATGACAGAATTAGCACCCTCAATTACACGAGTCAATATTGAAAAAGAATTAAAAAGCTCTTATCTAGTTTATGCAATGAGTGTTATTGTCGGTAGAGCACTACCTGATATTCGCGATGGCCTCAAGCCTGTTCATAGGCGTACTTTGTTTGCGATGCATCAACTACATAATGACTGGAATAAACCTTTCAAAAAATCGGCACGTGTGGTCGGTGATGTCATAGGTAAATATCACCCACATGGTGACAGCGCTGTTTACGATACCATTGTACGTATGGCGCAAGATTTCTCCTTGCGGTACACCCTAGTGGATGGCCAAGGTAACTTTGGTTCAATTGATGGTGACTCTCCAGCAGCGATGCGATATACCGAAATTCGTATGGAAAAAATTGCCCATGAGCTGTTGTCAGACCTAGACAAAGAAACCGTCGATTTCGTACTTAACTATGATGAAACTGAACAGATTCCAGATGTTTTTCCTACTCGGATTCCAAATTTATTGATCAATGGTTCTTCTGGTATCGCAGTTGGAATGGCCACCAATATTCCGCCGCACAACTTAACAGAAGTTGTTAGTGGT
>JADHND010000090.1 GCA_016779685.1 Shewanellaceae bacterium
ATTTTACCTCCAAAGCACCAATGGTTTGCCGCATTTGAGCATGTCGCATTGGATGATATCAAAGTCGTGATTATCGGCCAAGATCCCTATTTTAATCCCAAGCAAGCAATGGGTCTCGCTTTTTCTGTGGCGCGCCAGCAGCGTATTCCACCTTCTCTGAACAACATTTATCAAGAGTTACAAAATGATCTTGGGTATGCAAAGCCAACACATGGAGATCTGACTGAGTGGGCACAACAAGGTGTTTTTTTACTCAATGCTTCGTTGACCGTACAAGAGGGGAATCCCGGATCACACTTAAAACATGGCTGGCAACAATTTACCAGTGCTTGCATCGACCTATTAAACAAAGAAAAAAAACAAATAGTTTTCTTGATATGGGGTGCGTTTGCTAAAAAAGTTTGTCATAATGTCGATGAAATGCAGCATAAGGTGATAAGAACAAGTCACCCAAGCCCACTTGGTTCTCATAAAAGTAACTCAACGACACCTGCGTTCTTTGGAAGTCAATGCTTTAGCCAAGCCAATCAATGGCTAATACAGCATGATATAAAGCCTATTCAGTGGCAAATAAACTGCTAAACCCGATTCATCTGTGTCCACCTAAAACACGATTGCGAACAAAAGAGGCTGTACTATGATATGTAAAAATAAAATTGTGACACTCCACTACCATCTTAAAGACAATGAAGGCAATACCGTTGAGAACTCATTTGAGCAAGAGCCTATGGTTTACCTACACGGCGCTCAAAACATTATTCATGGTCTAGAACAAGAACTTGAAGGTAAAACGAGTGGAGACACTTTTACAGTTGAAGTTAAATCTCAAGACGCATACGGTGAACATCTAGATTACTTGTGCCAAACCGTGCCTCGTTCTTCTTTTCAAGATGTGGATGACATCATTCCCGGCATGCGCTTTACTGCGGAAACAGAAACAGGACCACATCCTGTTCAAGTCATTCATGTTGACGATGAAAATATTGTGGTCGATGGCAATCACCCTCTCGCAGGTATGGATTTGGTGTTTATCATTGAAGTTTTAGAAATTAGGGATGCCACTGAGGATGAAATCAGTCATGGACACCCTCATCAAAACGACAGCGATTGTAGCAATGCGCTTCATTAATTACTTATGATGCATTGCATCGTTTTGTCTCAAGAAAAAAAGTAGCGATTTAAATGCCTTCTTCTCTATGAGGGCATTCACTCAACAAGCCTCTTAACAACAGACAAAGTTGTTCTACCTCTAAAAAAACGAGTTGAATTGTTTAAGCACTCGCAGAACCGCGGTATAATTAGCCTTTTATCGCCCCATGGCATTTATGAAAACAGCAGCCCCAGAACTACTCTCCTTGCGCGAAGCTATCGAAAGCATTGACACTGATATCTTAAAATTATGCCATAAAAGGCAGCAAACAGCGGCAAAAATTGCTCGAGTAAAGCAAAATCTGAATTTACCAACCCGCGATTTAAATCGTGAAGAGGCTTATCTCAAAATGTTAAAGCAGCAAGCACAACCGGAACTAAGTGCAAAAGTCATTCAAGATCTGATGATTTTGCTGATGTCAGCATCTGTTGATTTACAAGATCTCAAACGGTCTCAGACTCTTGAAGAGCAAGCCACCCACGTAAAATGCGATAAGTGAACCAGATACTACCACCGACGCAGAATACAACTGTCAACCAAGCGCTAGATAAATTGCAACCAATCACGACCAACAACAAAGCAATCAAACTAGAATTTCGTTGCCATTTTAAGTGCACCGACATCAAATCTGATGCGCTAGCCTTCTTATCAAACATCTGAACGATGTTAATGACCAATGCTAAAGCAGGTGGAATACCCAGAAAAGGATAAGCTGCCAGCAGCGCATACAAGCTATGCAACAAGACTTTGTCTTCGATTAAATCGGTAGAAATCGAGACAGTTGCCATATCAACCTCTTACATTATGTCTAAACGATATACTACTAAGCATAGACAAATATCGTATGATTCTCTTGCATATCTATCTGAAAGCTTATTTTTTTAATCATTATTTAACGGGTAGACATTCAAAGCAGGGATGTAAAAAAAGAGAGGTAAAAACAAGCCTCGTATAAAACGAGGCTGTCTGCGAACTTGATGATAAAATGTCAATGCCGACTTAGGATAGCTTCTCACGAATACGTGCAGATTTACCTGTTCTTTCACGAAGATAATACAACTTCGATTGACGAACTTTACCACGACGCTTAACGCTAATACCAGCAATTAAAGGGCTATGAGTTTGAAAACAACGTTCAACACCTTCACCATTAGACATTTTGCGAACAGTAAAAGCGGAATGTAAACCACGATTACGTTTAGCAATGACCACGCCTTCAAAGGCCTGTAAGCGGGTTTTGCTGCCTTCAGTCACTTGAACTTGAACAACGACTGTATCGCCTGGCGCAAACGCAGGCAAATCTTTTTTCATTTGCTCTTCTTCAAGAGCTCGAATAATATTACTCATTTATTTTCTCCATGCTAGATAAACTACCCGAAGCAGCATGTTCAGCTTGAAAAGCAGATAACAATGCTTGCTGTTCGTCAGTCAGAGCTAGATTCTTTAATAAATCTGGTCGTTTTAACCAGGTTCTACCTAATGATTGCTTTAATCGCCATTGCTCAATCTGCTGATGATGTCCGCTTAACAGTACTTCAGGTACAGTCTTCGATTCAAACTGCTCAGGTCGCGTATAATGGGGGCAATCTAATAGCCCATCCACGAATGAATCTTGTTGAGCCGAATCGGCATGTCCCAGCACACCAGGTTGCAAACGCGCTATAGCATCTATGAGCACCATAGCGGGTAGTTCACCACCAGATAAGACGTAGTCCCCAATGGACCATTCCTCATCAACATAATGTTGAACCACGCGTTCGTCAATCCCTTCATACCGGCCACACACTAGAATAAGCTTAGAGTGCTGAGCTAAGGTCTGTACACCTGCATGCGTCAACTGCTTTCCTTGAGGCGATACATAGATGACTTTCGCACCCTCTCCAGCAGCTTCCTTTGCAGCAATAATGGCGTCTCGCAACGGCTCCGCTTTCATCAACATGCCAGGACCACCACCAAAGGGACGGTCGTCAATCACGCGATGTTTGTCATAAACAAAATCACGAGGATTCCAAGTCTTAAGCGTTAACAACTGTTTTTTTAATGCACTGGAGGTGATGCCATAGTTTGAAATCGCACTTAGCATCTCAGGGAATAAAGTAATAACCCCAAACCACATATCAAATCCCCCCTTGCTTAAAAGTCAGGCTGCCAATCAACAGTAATGGTTTTACCCACCACATCAATTTGCTTAATAAACTGAGCTTCTATCATTGGAATCAAGCGCTCTTGCTTGTGAAATGCATCATTTCTATTTGCAGTGACACATAACACATCATTTGCACCAGTTTCCATGATCTGAGCAACTTGTCCTAAATGATAGCCTTGTAAATTAATGACTTGACAACCAATCAGATCTTGCCAGTAGTAATCGCCCTCTGGCAATTCCGCTAAACGCTCAGAATCAATGCGAATCTCAGCATTGACCAGTGACTGGGCTGTTTCCGGTGAATCATAGCCACCAAATAAAGCTATAAAGCTTTTATGATGTACTTTCCACTGCTTCACCTGAATCGACAGTTGGCGTCCGCCCAGCTCAATCACCCAAGGCTCATATGAAAAAATCGCCTCTGGACTGTCTGTAAAACTATTGATTCTTACCCAACCCTTAATTCCATGGACAGCACCAATGCTACCAACCACAATCATCGAAGATTCATCACGCACAACTCAAATCTCTACTGCAATGGCTAACATCATTAAGCCGCTTGCTGAGCCTGTTTTACAAGCTGAGCAACGCGTACTGATTGTTGAGCACCAGTGTTAACCCAATGCTTAATTCTATCTAAATCAAGGCGCAATTTCTCATCTTGACCACGTGCGATAGGATTAAAAAATCCAATTTTTTCAATAAAGCGACCATCACGAGCATTTCTGCTGTCGGTCACAACGATATTATAAAATGGTCGCTTTTTAGAGCCACCACGTGCTAAACGTATGGTTACCATATCGTTTTACGTCCTCATTTCGAATTGCTATTCGCAAAAATTAAACTGCCTACCTGTTCGCAAGATAGACAAAGATCTGAGCAATTTTACAGTATTTAGTTAAAAAATCAACCCTATCGACTCGCTATCACTCAGGTTTACTTAAAATTTGGCAGCTTACCGCCCATTTGTCGCATTAACTTGTGCATACTGCCTTTTTTAGAAAATTTCTTCATCATCTTCTGCATTTGAGTGAACTGTTTAAGCATGCGATTGATGTCTTGTGGCTCAGTTCCTGAACCCTTTGCAATACGACGCTTCCTGGATGCCTTGATGATGTCAGGATACGCACGCTCTTTCGGTGTCATCGAGTTTATAATGGCTTCCATTTTCTTGAAAACTTGCTCATCTTGAATCTGAGACATTGCATTTGCAGGGAGCTGACCCATACCGGGAATCTTATCTAGCATGCCCATCATGCCGCCCATTTTATTCATTTGTTGCAGTTGATCTCGAAAATCAGCCAAATCAAAACCTTGACCTTTTTGTAGTTTTTTAGCCATTTGCTTGGCTTTTTCTTGATCAACATGTCGCTCAACATCTTCAATTAGAGACTGAATATCCCCCATACCTAGAATACGGGATGCGATTCTATCCGGATGGAAGGGCTCTAGAGCATCGTTTTTTTCGCCTGAACCAATAAATTTAATCGGTTTTCCCGTAATAGAACGAATTGATAGAGCCGCGCCCCCTCGAGCATCTCCATCAATTTTAGTCAACACAACCCCAGTTAAAGGCAATGTTTCATGGAAAACCTTGGCGACGTTCGCTGCATCTTGACCCGTCATCGCATCGACCACAAACAAGGTTTCAACAGGGTTAAGCACTTGATGCACTGTCTGAATTTCCTGCATCATGGCGTCATCAATATGCAAGCGTCCAGCGGTATCGACAATGAGAACATCCATAAATTGCTTTTTAGCCGCATCTAAAGCCATGGTTACAATCGTTTCTGGGCTTTGATCTAGTTGACTTGGATAAAAAAATGCTTCTGTTTGTTCTGCCAGCGTTTCTAATTGCTTAATGGCTGCTGGACGATAGATATCAGCACTGACAACCATGACTTTTTTCTTATGCTTTTCTTTGAGAAACTTAGCTAATTTAGCCACCGTCGTTGTTTTACCGGCGCCTTGCAAACCCGCCATTAAAATCACAGCTGGAGGTTGGGCTGCCAGATTCAGCGTTTCGTTGCATTCTCCCATCATACTTTCGAGCTGCTTCTGCACGATCTTAACAAAAGCTTGGCCTGGGGTAAGACTTTTTGAGACTTCAGTGCCCACTGCTTTTTCTTTCACTGAAGCAATAAATTCTCTCACCACAGGTAACGCAACATCCGCCTCTAGCAACGCCATTCGAACCTCGCGAAGGGTCTCTTTGATGTTATCTTCTGTTAGCCGGCCACGACCCCGAATGTTGTTTAACGTTTTTGACAAGCGTTCACTTAAATTTTCAAACATGATTTCGCCTTGAATTACCCTGTGTGTTTAGGGGCATTATACCGCTATAATCTTGATAAAACACTTGTTTTTTACAATTTATCAACATAGTTTGAGCTGCTTTCAACATAGTTTGAGCTGCTTATATAGAGAAGGCTGTGGCTAAGTGCTCGATCGAATGACGTGCTCATTTAACCTATTGGTGCCAAAAAGCATGCTGATAGGGTAATTCTATGGTAAGATAACCCAGACTAGATTGATAAAGAAAAATGTTATGAATACAATTGTTATCTTGTCCGTTTTAAGTTATCTCTGTGCAACAATGCTCATTATCAACAGCCTCAAGAGGCCACACACCAAGCCGTTGGTGGTTCTCACCACGACCATCTGCATCGCGCTTAGTCTGCATGCAGCGAGTTTATATTACGCCTTTACTTTACCTAACGGGCTCAACTTTTCTATCTCCAATGTCGTCTCACTGATCCATTGGGTCATCGCCGCCGTTGTTAGCTTATGTATGTTTCCTCTCAATTTACAACTGATTATTCCTGCCGTGTATGGCTGCGCTGGGATGGCTTTATTAGCAATGCACAGCAGTACAGAGATTTATCTGAAACCCATCACAGATAGTATGGAAACCATCGCTCATATTGGATTAAGTATTGCCGCCTACAGCATTTTAATCATTTCTGCACTCTATTCTCTGCAACTTATGTGGACACGACGTCAAATCAAACACAAGACAATTACGCTGAATTCAAGCCTAACGCCACTGATCACAGCCGAAAAGCATATTGTTTCTTTGGTTTTTATTGGTTCATCGCTATTAAGTCTGAGTCTCGCAACCGGCTTGGTGTTTGTTGATAACTTATTTGGAAGTGGCATCGCCCACAAAACCTTACTTTCTCTGTTAGCCTGGGGTGTCTATATGACGATGCTATGGCATTATTTTTACTATGGTTGCAGCGCTACTGCAGCCATTAATTATACTTTATCAGGCGTGACTTTACTGACGTTAGCCTATTTCGGTGCTCGAGTCGTCAAAGAGCTCATCCTGACCACATAGTGCGTTTA
>JADHND010000091.1 GCA_016779685.1 Shewanellaceae bacterium
CCCAAAGGAAGATCCAATTCCGCTACCAGAGTTGCCTTGTGCTCAGTCCGATGCATATTTTATGCTCCGTGATGGCGCTGCCGGCATCTTCTTAGCCGCGCATACTTTCCCCAAATCTCGGGAAACCAGAGCGCCCTTAGTTGAAGAAATCGTGCGCTTTAAGGATAAAATTTGGCCGAAGTATCAATATTTAGTGGGCGCGCCCACGGTGGATAACGAAGGCAACAAAACTGTAGTGAAGTTCAGCCGTAAAACCAAAGAGCAATATGTAGCGAGTGAAATTGATCGCAAAGCGACGGGCTGGCAAGCTTATTATGTCGATGGCGCTTGGCAAGTGGCGGCGAAATCAAAAAAAGCGGCTGCGAAAAAAACCACGACGGGCAAAGGCAGCAAAGCCAAGTCGAGCGCAAGTCAATCGAAAGCTAAGCAAGCGGCTAAAGCCAAGAAGTAAGCGTGAGCCGTCGCTCGACGAGGTCTGTTTAAAACAGTCTCGGACGGCAGTTTGGGCGTTAGCGAGGTAGGTTAAATCACCATTTTTTTCGATCACCGAAGATTTCATCGTCTGCTTCAGGCTCCTCGGGCTTGTTCAGACGAGACTGTCTCGCTTCCATTTCAGGCTGTTCTTTGTTGATGACCTCGGACAACATTTTACGGGCAAGTTCAAGCTTGTTCTTCACAAAGGTGTCATCTGGGTTTTTTCGTTCGAGTGAGTTTAAGGTGTTGACGGCTTTAGTCAACATCTGCTTCGCTGTGCGAAATTGATTTTTTTCGAAAGCCATTTGGGCTCTCGAAATGGTATTGTCTATATTAATACGTAGTTGCATATGTGCTATTTTTTGGTTTTCGACCCCATATACATGCTGTGGAATACGTCCTTTTTGCAGTTCAAGCCGTAAAATTTCTTTTAATTTTTTAAGTGTCTGTACGATGATCAACACTTCTTTTTCGGAGTTCGGAATTTGAAAATTGTCGATGCTTCTAGCTTTGGGGGGGGTGTTTCTTAAATTTTGCATTTGACCGCGAATGACATTGATACGTTGATCGTATTGATTGGAACCGGATACTTTTTTGCTGATAAGCAAGCCTTCTTCGATGCGACCATACAAAATCATCACGACGTTGTTGCTGATAGGAAGAATTGAGATATTGGCTAAAATCGACTCTCCATCATCAATGGCCATCTTCTGCTTAGATAGTTCTTGTCTTTTTTGATTATCGACCCTTTTTTTGTATTGCTGGGCAACATTAACACCGATCACAAGCATGAGTAAAATACCGATCAATGTCAAAACTAAGGTTAAGTACATATGTAGGCCTATCTATTGGTGTGTATCACACGAAATCAAAATACAATATACCTAATTGAATTGTAGTCCATAATAAGTATCAATGTTTCATTTTTAGTCAAAAAAAATGAAATGCTTAACATTCAATGATATTTACTGCCAATCCGCCTTCTGCGGTTTCTTTATACTTGGTTTGCATGTCTTTGCCTGTCTCCCACATAGTTCGGATCACTTTATCGAGTGACACTTTATGTTGACCATCTCCTTTCAAAGCCAATTTGGCGGCATTAATTGCTTTTACTGCACCTATGGCGTTGCGCTCTATACAGGGTATCTGCACCAAACCAGCGACGGGATCGCAGGTCAAACCGAGATTGTGCTCCATCCCAATTTCAGCCGCATTTTGAACTTGCTCAACGTTGCCTCCTTGGATCTCAGCTAAGCCAGCAGCCGCCATGGAGCAGGCAACCCCTACCTCGCCCTGACATCCGACTTCAGCTCCGGAAATAGACGCATTTTTTTTATACAACATACCGATGGCAGCACACGTCAGCAGATACTGAGCACAAAGAGGCGGGGTCACTGGTTGTACGAAACGATCAATGTAGGCCAGTACCGCTGGCACAATGCCAGCGGCTCCGTTGGTGGGGGCGGTGACGACCCGTCCCCCTGCCGCGTTTTCTTCGTTGATAGCGATGGCAAACATATTGACCCAGTCGAGAGCAGACAGTGGGTCGGTTGATTGTGATTGGAGTTGCCGATATAGATTTGGAGCCCGTCGTTTGACGTTCAGTCCCCCCGGTAACACGCCATCCGTGGTACAGCCGCGCTTAATCGCCTCTTGCATGACCAACCAGATCGCCCAGAGTTTGTTCTCGATGGTGGCGGCATCACAGAACTGAAGTTCATGTTGATGCATGATGGCTGAGATACTCAGTTGTTGCTGCTGACACATTTCTAAGAGGGCCGCAGCATTGGTAAAGGGATAGGTGACGGTGCTGTTGTCCAGTTTGGGATCACCTGTAGGCTGGACGATAAAACCACCGCCGATTGAGAAATAGGTGGCTTGCTGTACCAGTTTATTTTGGTACAGAGCTGAAAAAACCATGCCGTTGGTGTGAAAGTCCAAGATTTTTTGGTAATGAAAAGTCCATGCGTGCTTTCGTAAAAATTTGAGCGCTTGCCCACGGACTTGCAGTCGTTCGGTGGCTTTGACGCGTTGCATGAGCGCCACCACAATGCTGGGGTCGACTGTGGTGGGTTCATGACCCTCCAAGCCTAATATGATGGCTTGGTGCGTACCATGACCTTTGCCAGTTTGTGCCAATGAACCGTACAATTCGACGCGCAACTCATCGAGTTTATCCTGTTCAATCAGAGGGGCTAGCTCAGTGACGAAAGCTTTGGCGGCTTTCATTGGCCCGACGGTATGTGAACTTGAAGGACCAATACCAATGGTGAACATATCAAAGACACTTAGCATAAAAGAAATTTGGTATATTGAGTAGATAACATTATTATAGACAAGAGACAACATTTTGAATGAGCTGGGGTACAGATGAGTTATATGATGATGGATTTAGAAGGCACCACTTTAACCTCGCAGGAGGCGACTTGGTTACAACACCCTATGGTGCTGGGACTGGTCTTGTTTGCGCGTAATTTTGAAAGCCATTCTCAATTAAAATCGTTGATTGCGGCCGTGCGTGCTGTGCGTCATGATGCCCTAATCACCATTGATCACGAAGGCGGTCGAGTACAGCGTTTTGACCAAGACTTTACCTACATTCCGCCGATGTGCCAAATTTTAGCGAGCGCCCATCACCAACTTGACCAAGCAACCGCTTGGGCGCAGGATATTGGTTGGTTGATGGCCAGTGAACTGCTCGAAGTAGGGATTGACCTCACGTTTGCGCCCGTTTTGGATCGCTCCGGCATTAGTCATGTGATCGGAGAACGGGCTTTTAGTGATAACATTCAAGTGATTGCGCCATTGGCACGGGCGTTAATAGACGGATTTGCGGAAGCGGGTATGCAAGCATGTGGTAAGCATTTTCCTGGTCATGGTGGGGTGGCTGCCGATACCCACACCGATGTGGCGACGGATGCACGCAACTTAGCGGAGATTGAACGCTTTGATATGGTGCCGTTCCATAGCCTTATCCAACAGAATAAGTTAGCCGCTTTGATGCCAGCTCATGTTATTTATACCGCCGTTGATACCCAACCCGCAGGCTTTTCGGCGGTTTGGCTGCAAACCGTCCTCAGGCAGCAGTTACAATTTCAAGGCATTGTGTTTTCTGATGATTTAAGCATGCATGCAGCCAGTACTCTCGGTGGTTACGATGCCCGGGTGATGCATGCCTTGCAAGCAGGCTGTGATGTGGTCTTGGTGTGCAATGCTCCGCATGCGGTCGCTGAATTACTACAAAGTGACGTCTGGCCGGAAGCGCCGCGCGTGGATCCGCGACGGCTGTGTGCAACTCGATTGGGGCAACGGTGGCATGATGACGCCCGCTATCAACGTACCCAGATATTATGTGAGAAGTTGCAGCAGGCGTTTTTGGCGCAAGCCTAAGCAGCGGGTTGTTCCTCAAGGGGTCTAATTTGCATGATGATCCCGAGGTAGGGGTGGTCGAAATAGTGGATTTCTTTGCTGCGAACCCTTCTTTTTTGTTGAAAGGGGATCTGGTTTAAGAAAGTTACATCCGTGGTGCTGTTTTGCGGTTGTAACCCCGTCAGTGTTTTCAATGGCCGAATGGTCTTAGTACCTTCCTTACGTAGCATAAAATCTAAATTAATAAACAGGTAGTGATCGAGGTAAATGGTGAGATAACCAAAGATCTCATGGATCGGTTCACTCGATTTTAAGGTCTCGTTCTGAATTTGAAACCCATCTTGTTGATATTTAGAGCTAAAGTCTTCGCCGAGCGCAAAAACCACGGGCACAGCTGCCGCTTCGGGTAAGATACCTTGCTGCCACACCAAATGCAGGACATGGTTACTGCGAATGTTTTTACTTAAAATCGCATTTCTGGTGGTCATTGTAAGAGACTTTTCTGACAGTAAATACGGTGGATCAAATCGTTTTGGTGGCACCGTGACAGTTTTTGCGACCCATTGATGTTGCCGCAGAATTTTACCATCAGGAGAGTTCATTAAATTAAAAGCGTTTTTTTGCAGCGGTATGATCGTGGGGTCAGGCCATTTTTCGTCTGAGGCGGCGTCTCGCTTAAACATATAAAACTCAATCTCATACCAAACAGGCGT
Source organism: Shewanellaceae bacterium (assembly GCA_016779685.1). Classification (GTDB taxonomy): domain Bacteria; phylum Pseudomonadota; class Gammaproteobacteria; order Enterobacterales; family Shewanellaceae; genus UBA2521. Next base: position 4,557 of record JADHND010000091.1, read on the forward strand.
ACTGGTGTCAGTATTCGCTTGGGCGCAGGAAGCGAATATCATCCAAAGGATCGTCAGTCGATTAAAATTCATGCAGATTCTCTTATACAGTTGGCTTCGAACTCCGTTAGCAACGTCTTCAGCAGCTGCATTTTAGCGGCAGCTGAGGCGGCGGTGACAAACCACTTTAGGGTCGTTCCATTGTCCATTTTATACCTATTAGGCTGGCTTTGTAAGCATTCAATAATATACTGTGGGTTTATTTTATTCTGTTCGTTAAATTCAATACGGAGATATTGCGGCCGTAAGGTTAATTTTTTAATGCCAAGGGCGGTCGCTTGCAGTTTACACTGGCTTAGGGAAAACAAATCTTGCGTCGCTACTGGCAGCAGCCCAAATCGGTCAATCACCTCCACTTGTAACTCATCTAAGTCAGCGCTGCTGTGACAATTGGCGATGCGTTTATACAATGATAGACGTAGTTGCGTGTCTCGAATATAAGTCTCTGGAAACAAAGCAGGTATCCCTAAATCTACTTCGGTTTGTTGTTGCATGAAAGGATCTTCATCAGGTTCTCGCCCTTGTTTGAGCGCCTCCACCGCTGCCTCAAGCATGTCCATATACAATGAGAAGCCAATTTTGGCCATATGGCCGCTTTGATTCTCGCCGAGGAAATCACCAGCGCCCCTAATCTCTAAGTCCTGATTGGCCAATAAAAAACCGGCGCCGAGTTGGTCAAAGGTGCTGATCGCTTCTAAGCGCTGCATAGCATCTTTACTCATGTGCTTCACTGAGTTGACCAGCAGGTAGGCGTAGGCTTGGTGGTGTGAGCGTCCTACTCGACCGCGCAGTTGGTGTAGCTGTGCCAGCCCAAAGTTGTTGGCTTGATCAACCACAATGGTGTTGGCCTTAGGGATGTCGATGCCAGTTTCAATGATGGTCGTACAAATCAAGACATCATAGCGATGATGATAGAAATCATTCATGATGTTTTCTAGCTCTTTTTCGCGCATCTGACCATGTGCGACCTCGATGCGTAACCCGGGCATTAAGTCTCGCAACTGCTGTTCACACAAACCAATCGATTGTACATCGTTGTGTAAATAGAAGACCTGCCCTCCGCGTAAGGTTTCACGTAAGATGGCTTCTTTAATGGTTTCGGTGTTTTTTTCTTTGACAAAGGTTTTGATCGAGAGCCTTTTTTTCGGCGGTGTCGCAATAATGGACAAATCCCGAATACCCGCCATGGCCATGTTTAAGGTACGCGGAATAGGGGTGGCGGTCATGGTTAATATGTTGACAGCAGCGCGTAACTGTTTAATTTTTTCTTTATGACGCACCCCAAACCGATGCTCTTCATCAACAATGAGCAGCCCCAAGTCAGCAAAGTGAATGTTGTCTTGAAGCAATTTATGCGTACCAATCACAATATCGACTTGATGTTGTTGCAACTGTTGTAAGATCTCTTTTTGCTGCTGCGCGCTTTTAAAGCGTGACAATACGTTGATATTGACGGGCCAGTCCGCAAAGCGATCGATGAAGTTTTGGTAATGCTGCTGTGCTAATAAGGTCGTCGGCACTAAGATGGCCACTTGTTTGTGGGCTTGGACGCAAGCAAACGCTGCCCGCATGGCTACTTCGGTTTTACCAAAGCCGACATCACCACAGATAAGACGATCTAAGGGCTGTTCGCGCTGTAAATCCGCCAACACGGCATCAATCGCTTCCTGTTGGTCCGGGGTTTCTTCGAAGGGAAATTGACGCTTAAATTGCTCATATTCTGCCATCGGAAAGTTGATTTTTTCATGGGCAGCGGCTTGGCGTTTGGCATAGATATCGAGCAGCTCTGCTGCAACATCACGGATTTGTTCTTGTGCTCGACGTTTCTCTTTACGCCATTGATCATTGCCCAACCGACTTAAGGGCACTTGATCTGAGTTTTGTGCACTGTAACGGTTGATTAAATGTAGCGATGTGATTGGAATATAGACGATGGCTTGCTGGGCGTACTCTAATTTAATGTATTCTGCTTCCAACTCTGCTTGAGTGAGGATTTCTAAACCTTGGTATAAACCAATACCA
>JADHND010000092.1 GCA_016779685.1 Shewanellaceae bacterium
GACCTTCATCATACATCCAACCCAGCATCAATTGGGCATTGGCATGCCCCTGATTGGCTGCGAGTTCATACCATCCGAAGGCCTTTTGGTGATTTTTTGGAACACCGTAGCCATCATAATACATGTCACCTAAATGATATTGAGCCCGAGCGTAACCTTGCTTCGCAGCCAGTCTGAACCATTTTAAAGCTTGTTGAACATTTTTTGGTACGCCTAGACCTTCATCATACATCCAACCCAGCATCAATTGGGCATTGGCATGCCCCTGATTGGCTGCGAGTTCATACCATCCGAAGGCCTTTTGGTGATTTTTTGGAACACCGTAGCCATGATAATACATGTCACCTAAATGATATTGAGCCCGAGCGTAACCTTGCTTCGCAGCCAGTCTGAACCATTTGAGGGCTTTGTTATAATCTTGAGCGACCATTTGACCTTCAGCATATAACACACCGATTTGATCTTGTGCCGCTGCGGTGCCTTGTTTAGCCAATGTGGCTATTTTTGAATCAGATTGATCTGTGTTATTGGATGCATACGCTGGGTGAAGTATGACAAGAGAAATGATTAAAATATGAAATGGTTTGAACATAATGAAGCCTAGATAAAAGTTAAAATTCATGGGGGCGTGCTTATTGGCACTGTTGATCATAAAACGGTCTTATATGAACACCTCATCCTATATTAAATACAACTATGCCATCCTGCTGGCAGATAAGAAATGTGATCTAGATCACTTATATTGCGATAAAGCAGATCATCAAGCCATTATTTTATTGAGATTGCCAAGGTCGGGTCAATCTACAGTCATATCGCTTAAGTTAGTAGAGACGGCATGAATTGAATGGATTTAGAGATAGTGACTTGTTTGTTTTCAGCAATCAATGTTTCAAACAATGTCTGTCTTGGTATATAAAAAGTGGAAATTGAATAAAATTTGATATTTTTCAGAGTTAAACATTCAATTTCATCGGATATGGCTATCAACCGAATGATGAGCCGATAGAATCGTTGACTGACATCAAAGCTACCCATCTTCAGTCAAGATAACTAGACCAGCCTGTTTCAGTCCATGCTGTGAATGCATGACTGACAAACTCAAGTCGATTATCACAGCGGATGACTTTGGGTACAGTTCTGGGTGCACAATTGCACAGACGATAACGCCGACCATCACGACGAGCATCTTTTAGCTGAACGTGGATAAAATCAGCAGACCACACTTGGTATAGCTCATTTTAACCACCACACTTTTTAGCGTTATTCAGCATTTTTTTCAATCAAGTGATCATCTAAGTCGAAAAAGGCTTCTATATTGAGCTGCTGGAGAAAATCATCATCATGTGAAATAACAACCAATGTGCCAGGGTAATCTTGCAGTGTCTTCACCAGCTGTTTTTTTGATTCCATATCTAAGTGATTATCAGGTTCATCAATACATAATATGTTCGGCAGACTGCGACCAGAAAACAAACATGCTAATGCTAATTTTAACTGCTCACCTGAACTCAAGCGTTGAACAGGTAGGCTTATCCTTTCATTTTTTAAACGTAAGTGTGCTAGCACCTGTCTGACTTCTGTCTGACTTAAATCTTCATGAAACAATGCCATATTCTCTATGGCATTGGCGCCTTTTTCTAGTAATGAAAAATGTTGATCAAGCATCTTATATCGACCATAAACTTGAATATCTCCTGATGCCTGTTCAAGGTGATGTGTGATCACTTTCATCAACGTTGACTTACCACTGCCATTGCGTCCTGTGATCGCAAAGCGTTGTCCGTGTTGAATTTGAAAATTTAAGGGAAGTGAATCAACATGATGTAAACAGAGATCTTGAGCCATCACGGCGACACCGGTCTTTGTTTCACATTTATCCATGTGAAAATAAATAGGCGCTTCTTCAATTTTTTGCTGCTGTATTTGACGTAGCCTGTTCTGATTTATATCCACTTTGTCTTGCTGGATGCTTTTTAACCGAGAATGACTTGCTTCTGATTTAGATTTTGCATGATTTAATATGATTTTACTTTGATTGCTGTTTTGGCGGCTATCTTTGCCTTTTCGAAGTTGCTTATCAAGATGTTCTTGCACTCTTCTTTGTTGTTTCTTAGCTGATGTCATCTCTTTTTTGTAAATGTGCTCTTGGTGCTCTAAGTTACGCTGCTGGTTTGCTTTTATATTCAAAAAACCTGCCCAGTCACATTGCGTATGAGTCAGCTTGCCATGTTGCAACTCTAATATCTGATTTGCATGATTTAAAATGCTGATATCATGTGATGCAACAATCACGCAACTCTGTTGTTGTATCCAATTTAAGAGCTGTTTTTTGCCTAGCTGATCAAGATGATTCGTTGGCTCATCTAGAATCGTTATTTGAAATTTTCGCCAAGATAACTCAATCAACCGAATTTTTGTGTATTCACCTGCACTTAATGATGCCAAAGAATGTGACAGCAGTTGGCGGGATAAAGAAAAATCGTGCAACGCGGCATTCAGTTTTTCCTCAAAATCCCACCTTCCCTCTAAATAATCAAAATCAGCTTGAGTAGATAGCCCTGTTTGCATTCTAAGCTGTACTTGTTTCCAGGCAGCGTAACCCAGAAAACTTGCAACTGATTCTGTATTGTGATCACGCTCTTGAGATAAGTATCCAACCGAGTCATCTGTTAAGACACGACCGGCCGATGGTGTTTTTTTCCCAGCTAAAATTTGTAAAAGAATGGATTTGCCACTGCCATTTCTACCGACCACACCAACTAAACCTTTTGATAAAGTTAAGTTTATGTTTTCGAAAAGCGGTGTAGAATAATTTACATTTTGATAAGTTAAAGATGATATGTGTCAAGCAGACATTATTTTCCTTATATTTTTTGCTTTAAAATTAACTCTTATGAATTAAACAAAATTCTCAAATAGACGACCAAAAAATAAGTATACCATCACAAGCAGCTCGATTTCCTCAACGGCGGACCCAATCTTAACAATAGAAGATGTTTTCAGCGTCTTCTTTTTCTTTCTTTCTTTGTTTTTACTTGGTTGTTGAGCCTTTGATTGCATCAAAGGGCTCAAGAGCAAAATGAATTTAGCGGTCGCTAAGATTGAGTGGCACGCTCCCCAAAGCCAATGCGTGTATACGCATAAAATCCGCAACATTTTGACAGCTGCTTTGCAAACTATTTTTTTAGCATCGTTGTTTTGAGCCACTTCATTTTCATCTTAATCTGAGTCGAGCATTCCATCTGCCAGCTTGATGATACCGCTGCACCGCCCTATTTCTGTTTTTGATTGGACTCATAGCGTCTTCGGTTGCATCTTCTCTTAAATAACACTATAATGGTACTTATGATGAAAAAAGCATGCATAATAATACCATCATGTTACTTATTACCCCCAAAAAAGCTCAAAAAATGCTAGCCAACCAAGTGCGTCAACGGCGCTTACACCTGGATCTGACGCAAGCCGCTTTAGCGAGCCGTTCTGGCGTTGCTTTATCCACTTTGCGTAAATTCGAACAGCAAGGCACTATTTCACTGGGATCCTTTTTAAAATTACAATGGGTTTTGGGTGGTTTAGCCGATTTAATCAAGGCAACAGACATACCGGAGCCAACTTATACCTCCATCGAAGAAGTTCTGCAAGCCAAGACTCCACCAACCAGACAACGTGGTAAGAAAAAATGAAGTGGCTCCAATCGGTCAATGAAATCAAAGTGAGTCTTGATTTTGGTCAGGAAGTGGTCGAAGTCGGGAAATTGGCGCTTAAAGAACGGCAGATTTATTTCGAGTATGACACCAGTTTTATCCTCAGAGGCCTTGAAATCTCTCCTTTAAAAATGCCCTTAAAAAGGGGATTATATCAGTTTAAAACCTCTTTTTTTGAAAACCTGCCCGGTGTGTTCAATGATAGTTTACCTGATGGTTGGGGGAGACTTTTATTCGATCGGTTTGCTCGGACGCATGGTGTGTTGCCACAAGAAATCACCCCTTTAGATAGACTGGCTCATATAGGCGAACAAGGGCTGGGCGCGCTGAGATACGTACCTGATCACAGTTTAAAAGAACCCTCTCAAGTCATTCAGCTTGAGAGACTAGCCCAGCAAGCCCATGACGTATTGAGTGGAACAGCGGATGATGTTTTAGCTGAGCTCATTGCACTGAATGGCTCTTCAGCAGGCGCTAGACCTAAAGCGTTAGTGGGTATTCATCAACAAGAAGATCAGATTTTACATAGTACTCAAGATTTACCAGAAGGTTATACACCTTGGATGGTTAAATTTTCTAATACCCAAGATGGTGTGGATGCTGGTGCTATCGAGTACGTTTATGCGTTGATGGCCAAACAAGCCGGCATTGCTATGCCTGAAGTGAGGTTATTCACAACCAATAAAAGTCCTGGTTACTTCGCTATTCAACGTTTTGATTGCATAGATGACCATCGTTATCATATGCATACCGCATGCGGACTGTTGCACACCGATTTTCGAACGCCGGCGCTTGATTATGAGGATTTAATCAACCTGACGAGTATTTTAACAAAAGATATTCATGAAGTTGAAAAAATGTATCGCTTGGCCGTTTTTAATGTGCTGGCGCATAATCGCGATGATCATGCTAAGAATTTTAGTTATCTGATGGACAGGCACGGCCGCTGGATGTTGTCACCTGCATACGACTTAACGTTTTCATCTGGACCAGGAGGTGAGCAAAGCACACTGGTGATGGGTGAAGGCAAGCATCCAAATATCAAGTGCTTGCTACAACTTGCTCAAGGAGCAGAGATAGCAGAAGCTAAAGCAAAGAACATCATTCAGGCGACACAGCATAGCCTAAATCAATGGCCTTGTCTGGCAAAACAGTTCGGCGTTGCACCATCTAACATCGATCTGATTCAGACTAAAATCAGTGCGGCTTGGGCTTAGGTTGATGCCGATGGTGGTGTCCTATACCTATGCATGGATGCTTCTTTTAACATGAAGATGCAGAGCATACCAAAGTTATCTTTAGAGAAAATAAAACGACGTTGATTTGACGACATCATTAAGCAGACACCTCTGTGCGGTTGACTAGGTAATGTTGAAGGGAAAGCTGTGACAAAAACAAAAAGACGCATCAAGCGTCTTTAATGGCGATTACCTTATCGTGGTATGATAAAATTGCAATGTAAAATGGATGCATCAGCATCGAGCTATATGCTTATTGACATTGTTGGTATTTTGTTTTGAGACATGCTGTTGACAGATCTTGCGCTTGACTCACTTGTTGATGGATCATTATTTTGTTTAAACTATCTCTGGTTTTAGCAGCATCCTGATCGCCATGATAAGCGGCTAGATTAAACCACATATACGCGTAGACTAAGTTTTTAGGAGTGCCTTCCCCAAGTTTATACATCCATCCCAAACTTTTTTGCGCCGCTGCATCTCCTTGCTTGGCAGCCAGTTGATACCATTTCATGGCTGCTTTAAAATTTTGTGGTACGCCATTTCCTTGATCGTACATAACGCCTAAATTATACTGGGCATCTGCATCACCTTGCTTCGCAGCGAGTTGATACCATTTGAAGGCTGCTTTAAAATTTTGTGGTACGCCTTCACCTTCATCAAACATCCAACCTAAACTGAATTGCGCATCAGCATGGCCTTGATTGGCCGCGAGCTCATACCATGCGAATGCCTTTTTGTAATCTTTTAAGACACCTTCGCCGAAGAAGTACATATCACCTATACGATATTGGGCCGCTGCTTTGCCTTGTTTAGCCAATGTGGCTATTTTTGAAGCAGATTGATCTGTTTTATTAGAGGCATACGCTGGGTGAAGTAGGCATAGAGAAATGATTAAAATATAAACTGGTTTGAACATAATTAAGCCTAAATAAAAGTTAAAAGTGATGGTGACGTGCCCTTAGATACTATAAATGAGAAAACGATATAGGCCGAACATGACCATGTTACATGAAAGGCCACCATCCTACTATTCTGCGAGATAGGAAGCGCTCATATCGTGAACTGAATCAGGCTATTTCTGGGCTCATCTCTGTTTAAAAGCGGTTCATTGGGCAGATAGCGACTTCATTTTCATCTTCATCTTAATCTGAGTCGAGCATTCCATCTGCCAGCTTGCTGATACAGCTGCTCTGCCCTGTTTTTATCATGCATTGGACGGAGAGCATCAACGATTGAATGCTTTCATAAATAATACGATAACGGCACTTAGGATGAAAAAAGCATAGATAATGATACTATCATGTTACTTATTACCCCCAAAAAAGCTCAAAAAGTGCTGGCCAACTAAGTGCTTCAACGGCTGACCTTCTCCCCGTAAATAAACCCAAGACATAAATGAGATTTCAGGTTAATCTATCTCAAAGGAGATCTCATGATGAAAAAGCGGTATACGGAAGAACAAATCATAAAAGCAATCAAGCAACATGAAGCTGGCAGCAAAGTTGAAGATATATGTCGTCAACTGGGTATATCTTCAGGAACCTTTTATAACTGGCGGGCAAAGTTTGCTGGCCTTGAAGTGAATGAAGCAAAAAGGCTGAGAGAGCTTGAATCAGAAAACAATAAG
>JADHND010000093.1 GCA_016779685.1 Shewanellaceae bacterium
ATGCAAATCATCCCTTACTCACGAGGTTTTTGAGTAAGTAGTTAGAAAAAGGCTATACTACTCAAGAAGTAACAGACTTTTTACAGCCAGCTAAAAAAAATGAAGAAGTTTTGCGCTTGATTCAGCGACCATGGGAAGCAAAACCTTGGTATGAATATTATCCTATTTTTTTAACTCAGAAAAGAATCGATGAAGGGGTTCGATTTTGGCAGCAATATCATGAGCATATCCACGCAGCCTCCCAGAAATTTAAGGTCGATCCTGAAGTCATTGTGAGTATTTTAGGGGTAGAGACATTCTATGGCAAAATGACTGGAGTTTACAATGTGCGGGACGCTTTGTACTCACTAAGCTTCTTTTACCCACCTCGAGCAGACTTGTTTGTGAGAGAATTGGGTTTTTTTATGGACTTAACATACAAAGAAGGTGTGGACCCTACGCAAGCTAAGGGATCTTATGCCGGGGCAATGGGATACAGTCAATTCATTTCATCTTCTTATTTAAGTTATGCGGTGGATTTTAATAAGAATGGGCGTCGTAACTTACAAGAAATGGAAGATGCTATCGGTAGTATAGCTAATTATCTGCATCAACATCATTGGCGTTATCAAGAAAAAGTCTTACATGCAGCGCAAATAGGCGCAAAACAAACCGATATCAAGGCTCTATTATGGGCTAAAGAGCCCATCAAACGGACGTTGGCGGAGTGGAAAAAATACGATGTAGAGCCTACGAAACCAACAAATGCTACATCTTCTGAGAAAGCCATCTTATTTCAACTAGATCATCAACAGCATACGGAATATTGGTTTGGTCTACACAATTTCTATGTGATTACTCGTTATAACCACAGTCATTTATACGCAATGGCCGTTCATGAATTAGGGCAGCGGATTAAGACAAAATACGATGCGACTTTAGAAAAAAAATAGCACACTCTGTTTTATTAAAAAATGAATAAGAATTGAAATGAAATCATAAAGGCGTTATCTTCAAGTCAAAATAAGGTTTGATTTGGAGTATTCATGCAAATCATTTATGAAGAAATACACAATTCTATTCAAAAGCTAGAAAGTTTGCTGAAGGATTTTCGGGTGACAATGGCTTCACTGACATGTCATGTTTCACGTGTATACGCATTACCACCGATTCATCCAGATGAACAAGTGGCTCACACAAGACCTATTATCGTGGATCAATTAGATGATCTACAAGGCTTTGAGGCCGCCATGTCAGCTTTTACAAACCTATATGCGGTTGATGCGCACTCAACGCGCTTCGCACATCGGCTTCCAGGCTTGATATGTGTTAGTGGCTCAGCCGCTGCAAAAGATGGATTGATTTCAAACATCCAGCAAATAAATCAGCAGAAGGAACACATAAAAGAAACGTTATTGCGTATTAAAAACGCTGATAAGCGTTATGAAATCGTGCATCGTTTGTTTCCGATGATCATTACGTTAAATATTTATCGTAAAATTAAGTTTACGGATAACCCGGAGCATATTACATTCAATTGGGCTAATAAGAAATCTGTGGTTAAAACCACAAAAGCAAAAGTTCTCGAAAAACTGACCAAACAAAGTCGTCAAAAGCCCAGCTCATTGGTGACGACGGCTGACGAGTGGCAGCTTTTAATTGCGAAGGACATTCAAGATATTCAACGCATACCAGAAGACTGCCCTTTACGTTACTGTCGCAGCCTTCCTATGCAACCCATTGTGAATATTAATTATAAAGCCATTCAATTTATATGTGCTTTGCCTCTAGTCGCCTGGCATGAATCTGGTACATTTCCTAAAATTGTTAACTTAGGTAATTATTTGCCGAAAGCACAGCCTAGACCCGTATCGCTGACGATGCTGCCCGTGATTGAGCGTTTAAATTTATATCGTCGTTTACAAACTAAATGATTATGACGATAAACAAAGTGACTTTTTTTGATATGTGCCATAATAGTTTTGATGTATCTTTTTTTTGATTTTTTTTTAATCGATTTCAAAGGTTGATATAGGTCATGTTAACACTAAATTTGAAAATTAATAATCGTGAGGTCGGTCCCTATCGGGTACCATCAGATCTGATGATGATTCAGTTTTTACATGAGTATGTCAATCTCACGGGCACAAAGTTTGGTTGTGGCATTGGGGTTTGTCATGCATGTGTTATTGTTGAAAAAGACGAATCTAAAAATAGTTATCAAACATACCGTTCTTGCATCACTGGCGTGTCCCAATTTAAAGATAAAAGTATATATACGGTAGAAGGACACGCTAGAGTTAATGAAAGTTCCGGTTTATTGGAGTTGCATCCAGTACAACAGGTTTTTATTGAAGAGTTTGCTTTCCAATGTGGCTGGTGTACGCCTGGATTTGTGAATCAGTCGATAGTCTTTTATGAGCAATGTCGACAACATCCTATTGCCCCCTCTCAAGTTGAATCAGCCATCGAGGCCACGCTGAATAATCATTTATGTCGCTGTACGGGTTACATTCGTTATTTTTCGGCGTTAAAGAAACTTATCCTATCAACACCAGGTTTAACCATTACTTAGGGTTTATTATGATTAAGTATGTGCTAATTTGGGGAGCATTGATGGTATGCTTGCCGTCAACAGCCTTAGGTGTACCAGACAAAGCTGAGCAAACTTTAATTGAAAAAGGGCGCTACCTTTCACGCGCAGCGAACTGCTATTCATGTCATAAAAGTCCACAAGGCGGCCCTTATACCGGTGGAGTCGGTTTTGAAACGCCGTTTGGGACGATTTATTCGACAAACATTACTTCGGATGTGGAAACGGGTATAGGTTCTTATTCTGAAGCTGATTTTGATCAAGCTGTACGTCATGGTTATAGCTCGATTCGAGGTTATCTGTACGCTGCCATGCCTTTTAATAGTTATCGTGACATGAGCGATGATGATGTCAAAGCTTTATGGGCTTATTTTAAAAATTTACCAGCAATTCGTTATGAGGTGCCGGAAAATCAGATGACATTTCCAGCCAATATTCGGCTTGGGCTTTTCTTTTGGAATGCGCTCTTTTTAGAGGAGTCAAGCTTCGTTGAAGATACCTCCAGAACGCCTGCGTGGAATCGAGGTCGGTATTTAGCAACCGCTTTAGGTCACTGCGGTGAGTGTCATACCCCACGTAACCTGTTCATGGCGCCTCAAACAGATAGTGTCTTTGAAGGGAACATCTTGGAAGGCTGGTTGGCAAGCAACCTGACAGTTGAAGGCTTAACCGCTCAGGGGTGGAATAAAGCTGATATGATTCGATACCTTAAATATGGACATTCTCGTCAGGGTGCCCCAAGTGCAAGTATGCATTCAGTGGTACATGACAGTACGTCTTATTTGACCAACAAAGATTTGGATTCGATGGCCACTTATCTCCTGAGTACCGATACCCAGAAACTAGAATCAAAACCATATCCGGTCCTCACCACAAAGGATAAACAGGATCCAGGCTATCATCTTTACGCTCAACACTGTGCTGGTTGTCACGGTGCTAACGGTCAAGGCGCACCGCCGTCGGTTCCGAGTATGCAAGGTAACTCCAGCAATACTTTGCCTGACCCCTATGCTTCAGTTACGTTTGTATTACGGGGGTTGCCTGATCGCCATCCTCAAATAAATAAAAACAGTCAAGGGATGCCGGGTTTTGTTGATATGTTATCTGCTGCAGAAGTTGCTGAGTTGGTGACGTTTATGCGCAGAGTTTGGGGTGAGCAAACGCAGCCAGTATCGATCGCAGAGGTCGAAAGAATAGTCGAGCAGTTGCGCGATGACAATTGGTTATATCGCCATTCAGAGCATTAAGTTATGTTGAGTGCAATCGATCAAGCCATCCTTGACAAGCTCAAGTCTTACCGTGAGGGGCAATCGCGTTGGTGGCTATGTACTGTGCTGTCGACTTATGGCTCTGCCCCTCGTCCTGTTGGGTCACACTTTTTAACCGATGGTCATTTTCGTTTAGGCTCTATTTCGGGAGGGTGTTTAGAAGATGCTTTTGTAAATCAACTGCAACAACAGCCATCAATGCCTTATCTAAGCTTGTTTGATTACAAGGCTGATTTGCTCCAAGGGGCACCTGAATTACCATGTGGTGGTCAAATTCAATTGCTTATTGAATGCTTAACAACCGACAGGCATATTCAAACGGTTCTAGCTCTGTTTGATGCTTTACAACAACCATCACAAGTACGGCGCGTGTTTGATTTACAGCATCAGAGTACGAACTTAGCTTTTGAACCGGCTGAACTTCATCCAACCGAGATCACTCAGGTGCTATATCCCATCCAGCAACAGTTGTTGCTTTTAGGTGCGTCAGCTGTATCAGCCGAAACGGCTATATTGGCTGAGCGTTGTGGTTATATGGTGCAAGTCTGTGATATACGTCCACATTTTATTGCCAACTGGTCAAATCATATTCCGCTTGAAATAAAACCGTCAGATGATTTTGTGGAAGCTTATTGTCAAGGACAAACAGGTGTTTTAGCTTTAGCGCACGATCCGAGAGTAGATGATTTAGGGTTAGCAAGTGCTTTGCAAATGAATCCTTTTTTCATTGGTGCCTTGGGCTCAACCCAAACACATCAAGCTCGGGTAGGGCGTTTATCTCGTTGCTATGATTTTAGTGCAGCAACCTTAGCTAGAGTACATGCTCCCGTAGGTCTTAACATTGGCAGCAAAACCCCTGCGGCTATTGCTGTAGCTATCATGGCGCAAATTATTGGTTATCGACAGCAGAGTGTAGTTTATGAGCAATCCATCGTTTGATTTTGAAGCTGATCATCAGTTGTCCGTTTTAGGGCTACGTTGCCCAGAGCCTTTGATGTTGATGCGAAAAAAAATGAGAGAAATTAAGGTCGGTGAGTTGCTGTTACTGATTACAGATGATCCGGCTACTGCACGAGATATCCCAGATTATTGTCAGCATATGAATCAAACATTGGTACAGGCTGACATGAGTCAATTACCTTATCACTTTTTATTGAAGAAAGACCAATGAGCAAACATGCAGCTATGCTCTTAGCAGCTGGCTCCTCAACTCGATTTAAAGCGGATAAGCGCTTATTTGGTCAACCTCCCTTAGTTATACGCACATTGACCACATTAGTCGATATCTTTGATGTGCTCTATGTGGTGATTAGAGCAGAGGATACTCAGATTCAAAAGTACTTGAGATCTTATCCTATTAAGTTGGTCTATGCACCTGCGAGCCCGAAAGGTCTTGCTTACAGTATTGCTAGCGGCATGAAAGCATTACAGGATGATGTAGGCTCAGTTAGTATCTGTTTAGCAGACATGCCATTGATTCAAATATCGACTTATCAATTGTTGTTGCAACATCAAAGAGATGATCGGATCGTAAGGCCGCGTTATCGACAGCAGCCAGGGCATCCGGTCGTCTTTGGGCAAGCTTTCTTTCAGGCGCTACGCTCACTAGATCATCAATCAGAACCAGAGTTGGGTGCCAAATACTTACTAAAAAAAGAATCGAATCGACTGAGCTATATTGAGGTAGATGACAAGCACGTGCTGTCAGATATTGATATTCAAGCCGATCTCGATCTATTGAGCTGAGGTCGGCTTGAATAAGGTGTTACGGATGAGTCTCATTGTTTAGGATGATGTCGTTATTTACATTTGTAGCCACAACCTCAGGGGTAGGCGTCTCTTCTACATTGTAATTAGCTACCTTGAACGTATTTTGTTTAATAGTGATGGTCGTGCCTGAGTTTTCAGCGTCATCTTTAACCAGAGTCAGATCTAGCTGAATAATGTGAAATCTCCGAGAGATGTTGTTGCGGTCATCTTTAGTAATACCGTACCAACCAATATCAGCCCCGCCGTTATTTTTTTCCTCGATTAGAACACGTCTGGTTTCATTTAAAGCCTCACTTTGTTTTGCTTCATCCGTCAAACTGGCAAAATCCGGCAGCGATGTGAAGCTTTTTGTCAGAAAATTTGCGTATTGAGGGTATCCTACAGTCGCTAACGGCTGTGAAAAGTTGACCAGAGAAGTGTCTCTTGCAGCCCCACCACCTTGCTCGGCGACATAACTTGGCATTGTTGTTGTAGCTGGGTTTCTTTTGGTCTCGCCACTGACGTATTTAAGGCAGCCTCCGTACCACATATTTAGCGAAGCTGGCATCTCATTGGTTGTCAGAAGGCTTTGATTTAAAATGAAACTGCTTTCATAGGACATGTCTTCACAGCGGCCACTTTTTAAATAAAATGCCGTGTGGGCATCATTTTTTTTCATCACGTTGAGAGCTGTGCCGTCAATACTTAGAAAATATCCTAAAACTCTGGGTTCGATAGCGCTGCTGCTCTGCCCAATGACAAAATCAATGGTTAATTTCCGTTCCGAATTATCGGCATCAATAACTTTGATATCGCTCACTCGGAAGCTTTTATCTTGTGCAGGCTCGAATTGGCCAGCGCTATTCTGACCAAAATAATTTAAGCTGGCACTTCCATCATAAGCATTGGGTATTATTATCTCCATCTCGACAAGGG
>JADHND010000094.1 GCA_016779685.1 Shewanellaceae bacterium
TTTAAAATAAATTGTTCAGGTAAATCAAAGGTGCCAACCAATTCTTGAAAATAGCGAAACATAAAATTAGAAGGTTTCTTGATCATATCGGTCAATTTATATTCAACCCGTTCATTGCGCTGTAACCCTGTTAAGACAATATCATACGTGCCCGAAATGGCATCGTGCCGCTTATTTATTTGTGAAAGAAGCAATGAATAACGAAATGAGTTAGGCACTAAATTGGGCTGAAGTTTAAATTCATTGATATGTACCCCGAGTTTACTCGACTCTGGTGATAAAACACTTCTGAAGAAAGAGATCTCTTGTAACAGTTTAGAACGCTTGCTTATTTCTAATTGTAAACTGTTCTCAATTTTCTGTTGAGCTTGTTTTGCAATCTTAAGCTCTAATTGAATATTCGCCAATAAATTGACATTTTCAAGCAACTTGGTTTGCTGTTGATTGTAACGATCTTCGTAGTAGGCAGTTTCATCTAAAGCCCCACCGCACTCATTCTCTTTTAAAAATGATCCAAGACCAAATGCACATACCAAATAGACCAACTGCATTAAAGCACGAGGTCGACACCGGCGCTCCCACCGCTTTAAACGGCGCAATGCCAATAAAAATCCTTGCATGCACCCTCCAATAACAATCCATCATGAACCTAAATACAAAGAACCAAACTATCTATACATGTTTTATACCATAAATGTAAAAATCTATCTATATCAGTTTATTTTTTATGGTAAGATGCAACCCATTGACGGTATTATATGTTTTTAAAGGGATCTCTATGCAGACTTCAGCAAATTTATTTCATCAAGCTAAACAACATATTCCAGGGGGCGTCAACTCCCCCGTTCGTGCATTTCACGGTGTGGGCGGGCAACCTATTTTTATTCAGTGTGCTGAAGGCGCTACCATCACGGACGTGGATAACAAACAATATATCGATTATGTCGGTTCTTGGGGGCCGATGATTTTAGGCCACAACCACCCGGCGATTCAAGCAGCCGTAATAGCTGCATCTCAACACGGTTTATCATTTGGTGCGCCAACTCAAGCTGAAACCACAATGGCACAAAAAATATGCGCCTTGATTCCCAGTATTGAAAAAGTTCGCATGGTCAACTCAGGTACCGAAGCCACTATGAGCGCTGTTAGGCTGGCTCGTGGATTTACCCATCGTCCCAAAATAATCAAGTTTGAAGGATGTTATCATGGCCATGTTGACAGCTTACTAGTGAAAGCTGGTTCGGGCCCCCTCACCTTGGGTCAACCGAGCTCTGCGGGGATTCCAGAGGCATTCACACAACATACACTGACAGCGACCTACAATGATTTGGACAGTGTCCAGGCGTTATTTGAAGCTTATCCCGCAGAAATAGCTGGCATCATCGTTGAACCAGTTGCAGGCAATATGAATTGTATTCCGCCGATAGCTGGTTTTTTAGAGGGGTTGCGAACATTATGTGATCAGCACCAAGCGCTGCTCATCATGGATGAGGTCATGACAGGATTTCGCGTTGGACCGCAAGGCGCACAAGGTCATTATCAGGTGCGGCCTGATCTCACCTGTCTTGGCAAAATCATAGGTGGAGGCCTTCCTGTCGGTGCTTTTGGTGGCCGTGCTGATATTATGAATTGTCTCGCACCAGAGGGCACTGTTTATCAAGCTGGCACCCTATCTGGTAACCCGATTGCAATGGCAGCTGGCGTCGCCCAACTTGAACTGTTATCGGATCCGACACTTTATCAGCAGCTCACCGACAGAACTCAACAATTAACAGAAGGCTTACGTCAGGCAGCGCAACACCATGGCATCCCTTTTACAACCCACGCGATTGGATCGATGTTTGGTATCTACTTTAGTCATGAACCTATTATTACCAAATTGGCTCAGGTTCAACAATGCCATATGGAGCGCTTCAAGCAATTCTATCACGCTATGCTAGCCCATGGCATCTACTTAGCACCGAGCGCTTATGAGGCCGGATTTATGTCAGCGGCTCATACAGAAGCACATATCTCACGTACAGTTGAGACAGCTTACCACGTCTTTGAACAATTAAGTCGCTAAAAAAAACCATATCAGTGCCTTATCGGCACTGATATGCTCGCAACCCAGCGCGAAGAAAGGCGCTCTATCGTATAAATCTGCTTAGCATACATAGGATTGTGTTTGTTTTAAAAGCACCTTGCTAAAGTACCTTTAACATGCCTTATTTTTTAAATCAAAAAGCTTGGATCACCACATTCTCATGCATGCTCAGCAGCTGTCCATTTTTTTTTCTACACCAGCCACTACTGGGGTTAACGATAAACATTGCGCATGTTGGATTCTGGATAGCCGATACAACCACGTACCCCAAATTAAGATGTCTCCAAGGTTTAATAACCAGCCTTTGCTTGGCAGGGATTGCTTGGGGCTTGTCCATGACGACAAATCATCCATGGGCTTTCACTGCATTGCTGATGATATCAAGTTGCGCTCTAACGTTATTCAGCTTACTGGGACGGCACTGGGGTGCCATCGGGTATGGCAGTTTGTTTTTATGCGCATGTTATTTGTTACTACAAGAAAGTGCAATGGTTTGGCAGGATGCTGTTTTCTATTTAATTTTTGGAGGCTTAGCATACCAAATCAGCCATCTCATTGCTGCCTATTGCTTGCCTAATATGGGTGAGGCACAACACCTGCGCCAAGCAGAAAAGACACTGGCTCGTAAAATTCGACTGCACGGTCATATCCTCAATAACAACATTTCTTTACAAGCACTTTTTATTCAAACAGCAACTTGTCGTTCACATATTATCCTTGCATTAAATCAAATCAACCAGACAGCTGCAACGTCTTCAAGAGCATGGTGTTATCGAGTACAGCGCTTAAAATTAATGACACGGCGCTCTAGGCTGCTACAGATACCCAATCCAGCCTCACTAAAAATAAAAGAGCCTGCTTGGCTCAAAGAGATCATCAATGCATGTGAAGCTGTCGCGGCTCATATTGAGCATAAGCCACATAAAAAACCTAATTTTAGTCGATTGCTCAACCGAAATATCAAAGATGTTAAGCCACACGATCAAAAAATCATGAAGAACTTTATTAAAGATTTAGAGTGGATATATCAAAAACAAACAGAAACTGACGACTTAGTTGATATAAAAAATCAACATCCAGCCGCGGAGACATTAACCACAAACTTTATTCGGTTAAGTTGGGCAGCTCCGGAAGTTCAGCATGCCGTTAGGATGAGCGGTGGTATTGGTGTGTCTTGGTGGTTAACCCAATGGTTTGCTCTATCCTGCTCAGCCTGGACGCTCATGACCCTGATTCTGGTACTAAAACCAGAAATAAGTCTAACTTGGCTTCGATTACAACAACGACTCTTAGGTACCTTAGCAGGTGCTGCGATCTTTACTGTGTGTCTGTGGTTCACATCCGAACCTGCTTGTTTCTATTTGCTTTTCGCTCTAGGGACATGGGGATTTTACCACTGGGCTCTCACTGCTTATGGATATGCAGTTTGCTGCATTAGTCTGCTCATTTTTTCAGGTTATTGGCTAGCTGGCGCTGATACGCTGTTTATGATGTTTCGATTAGAAAATACCCTCTTGGGTCTCAGTATCGCCCTCTTGTGTTTGTTACTGGGTAACTCTGCTCGTACACAAGCTAAATTCATGATCTTATTTGATGAATTGATAGCCGATTATCATGCTTTGCTGCATTTGTATACACAGCCTGCAACGACACATTCCTCCTGTTCGATTTTATACAAAGTCGTTGCCAAAGAAACCGCTTTGTTTAATCTGTGGCAAAATTATATGTTAGAACCGAATCATGATCCCTGTACCGCCCAAGTCATGTTGGAAATAACAACTAACACCAATGAGCTACTTAAGTTTTTTACTCACCACCAACAGTTGCATGCATCAGAGCCCAAAATTAGCTTACTACAAGTCAAAGCGTTTACAACAGCAATGCAGGAACGTGACAACCTGACTGTGGTGAAGCCATCAGATGCACTGCTCAATTATTTAGTAAAATTACGACGCACGCTCCTACCGAATTAGCGCCACCAAGGGCGGTTACGCAATTGACCACAGCCTTGACCAGCATGCCAGCTCTCATCCATAGCTGGCATAGAGACCGCACCTAAACAGTCTTTATCAACTGCTCGGCCCGAGATGGGATCAAAATACCCTTGATTGTTATTCGCTGCTGGCTGTAGCAGCAAAGATGCAGGCGAGTAATGTTGTAAAAAGGCTTGGTAAACGCCCATGGCGCCAGTACTACCATATAACGATGTTGGATGGTTGTTGTCTTTACCCATCCATACAGCCGCAATATGTGCATTATCAAAACCCGCAAACCAAGCATCTCGACCTTGGTTCGTCGTACCCGTTTTACCCGCCACAGTGACACGTGGAAATTGTCGATGTAAGGCGCGTGCCGTCCCCTGCTGCGTCACTTCAACCAAAGTATATTGCATCAAATAATTGGAAGAAGCTAACCAAGCTTGTCCAGTCTGCCAATTAGAAACCGGAATCGGCTGATTGTTCACATCTAATACCGCTTCGATTGTGTGCAACGGTTGATAATAGCCATTATTTGCAATCGTATGATATATCTGAGCCACCATCCAAGGTGAACCACTAACCGAACCGAGCAGCATAGATGGATATTCTGAAATCGGTTCAGACCAACCAGCTTGCTCAAGTGTAGCGCGAACTGATCCTAAACCGACTTGTAACCCTAAATTAACCGTTGGCACATTACGAGAATGAACCAATGCTTGCCAAAGCGGTACCGCCCCTAAATATTGATTGTCTTCATTGTGTGGCGTCCACAATCGATCATCCGTATTGGCTAAAGTCAAAGGTTGATCGAGTAATGGTGTCATCAAATGATACTTATGGGGCTGCGTTAATGCCGTTAAATAAACAAAGGGTTTTACCAAAGAGCCAATCGGTCTTCGAATATCCACAGCTCGATTGAAACCAGGATAATGTGTGTTTTTATCACCGATTATAGCGCTCACTCCGCCTGTTTTTTTATTCGCAATCACCATACCAAGTTGTAATTCAGCGGTATTGTGCTTTTGCTTGAGCTTCACGAAATGTTGTCGGACGGCTTTATGAGCAGCTTCCTGCACCAACGGATCTAGCGTTGTAAACAATTTCAAGCCCGATTGCTGCATGACTTGACGTCCATAACGCTGTTTAATTTCACGAGCAACTTGGGTATAAAAAGCAGGCAATGGCTGACGCCAAGCTGATTTCTCTGAACGCAAACCCAGCTGTGACTGTGTCGCCTGCTGCCATTGCTGACTAGAGATCACTTTTGCTTCCAGCAGAAGTGATAAAATATGATTTCGGCGCTGACGTACCCGCTGCGGATAACGCCACGGCTGATAATAACTAGGCCCTTTAATCACGGCAATTAAGGTTGCTTGTTCTGCTAAACTCAGCGCATGTAAAGGGCGTCCAAAATAATAAGGCGCCGCCAGCCCAAAGCCAAACACCGCCCGTCCTCTTGATTGTCCCATAAAAACTTCATTGGCATACGCCTCAAAAATCTCAGGTTTGGTTAAGCGCACCTCTAATACTAAAGATAAACACAGTTCCTGTAATTTACGCCACCAAGAACGATCGCGCGATAGATAATAGTTCTTAACGAATTGCTGAGTCAATGTCGAGCCACCCTGAACGGTTTTTCCTGCTTTTAAATTGATCCATAAAGCTCGAAACACAGCAAAAAAATCAACACCAATGTGATCGAAAAAAGAACGATCTTCGGTGAGCAGTAAAGCCTGCACCAACATGAACGGGATCTCTTGATATCTCACCAAAATGCGATCTTCAGTATCACTTGAAAGCAGGCGATCAAGCAATTCAGGTTCAATTTGGAATAAAGCATATTCACGGCCATCGCGCACGCGATATAGGCGTTTAACCTGATGGTCGCTAAATTCAATCATCACGTGTTCAGGATCGATATGGCCTCTAGCGCCAACAAAAGCGCGACGCCAAACAGAAACTTTAGTGGCGGAAGATGAATATTGGCCAGACTGAGTAGGATGACGAACTTTTTTGTAGCCCAATCGATCTAACTGCCGCTTAACTTTAGCTAAAGACACAGGTGCTTGTGGATATAAAGCCAATGATTGACTGTACACTTGCGCAGGGAAATGCCACGGTCTTTGCTCAAGTTCACTGATCACAACGACATATAAATAAATACCATATCCAAGAATACTCAAACATAACAAACCGCCCATCTTCAAAAAAAGAACTTGCATGGTGCGTCTTGGTGATGTGGTTGGGCGCATACATTAACCTTTAACGATAAAACCACCTGATTCTACCACAAAGCAGCCCCTGACCGTTTTTTTTTGCAGATAAACCATTGTGGCATTGGTTTTGCTTATCTTTG
>JADHND010000095.1 GCA_016779685.1 Shewanellaceae bacterium
TACATTGTAAGCCGTCGGTTCACTGATTTCAGTGATCAACAAATGCGGCGGTGGCGGTTGGTCGAGGGCAATCGCTTGTGGCTTTAACGCCTGCGCTTCAGAACAATCAAGCGTCCGCGTTTCAGAATGACCTTTATCTTCCTTACCATACACATTCCACGCAGGGACTAAGGTGTTGGCTTCATAAAAACTCAAGACCTCAGGAGTTTCCGCGACATCCGCGACAATAACTTCATTATCACCGCAAGCAACTAAAGCAAACAGGCAACCACACAGAAAAATAACAGCATTGTTGTTCTTCATAAGCATTGAAATATATTCCTATTTTATAAACCATTCTTATATCGACACGCTGTGTGGTATGGGCTCAGATCCAAATGAGGCACCACCTCCTTGATGCTTACTATCCAATCATTTACACTCTCTTACCCGAGGAATAAGAGACATAAAAAGATTGATACGAGAGACCTATTTGGAATCATTATGTAAGCCTTTTTCATATTTCGACCATCACACACAGGTGAAGTTTTATAAGAATAGTTTAAATTTACAACTTTATAATCTACGTCAAAAGGAAAAAGTGATCTTTATTGATATCAATCTTGCTTCGCACCACCAGCATCGGCAGATGATTGAGCTAGGATCATGGTTTACTCGCACGCCATAACTTGATGTGGTGGTAATGTTTCAAGTAGAGTTCGTGACGGTGCCATTAAAGTATTGTATTTATTATGAACGTTTTTTTTGATTCGTTCCCAATCATTAAAGTCATTCATCATATCCACTCGTGCTTTTGAGTTCTCCTCAGAGGCATACCAACAATCTAAGCCATCCGAAATTTGACCGTCGCCATTCAGATCACTCACAACGGTTCCTAAGGATTGACTGACTATCAGGTTAGATTCGCTCATGTGCCGACTGTTGATAGGAGGCGCCGAATTATAAGAGTAGTTGAGAGAAAGGTCTATGAGTGGCTTACTCGAAGATCCTAGGGGGAGGTTTCCTTGAAATGCTGTACTCTGACGACAAGAATTTGTCAAATATTGGCTCAGCTCAGCTACACTTGGCAACTTGTTTAAATACAAGTAATTCATAACACTAAAATAATTTAATTTGTAATTCACCGATTCATTGCCACCATGACTTAAATATAAGTTATGGCCTAATTCGTGAAGTAAGGTAGCTGTTTGACCCTTTCTGTTTACACCACTTGAAACATCAAAAAAATGAGAATTCACGCTAAAGGTGTTGCCAGGATAATCCCCTAGACCGACAATTCGACCATCAAAAGATTCGTCTCTTGCTAAGTGGTAAATATAGTAGAGATAATGAAAGTATTCATGACGCTTTTCACCTATGTGTGATGATGTCTGACTTTTTAAATCATTAAATTGTGTTTTCGATTCGAATGTCAATAATTCTCCACCTTGACGAATAGGGGTACCGCCATCTTCAGCATATAAATGATATAAATCAGGTACAATGACGTTCTTTTGATCATCGTGAACGTATAAAGAACCGATATCAAAATGCGCATGCATTTTGTAAGCGCCTGATTTTGTCCAGTAAACTTTACGTATTTTATCTAGTGTTACCTTATCAGGTATAAACAGATCAGAATTATTCAGGCTTTGTCCTGTGCCATCCATATAATTAACTTGAATAAACACATCGGTATAGCCAGGACGCGCTCCCCAGTAATAAAATGGCATATCATTATGAAAACCACATTCGGTTTCGGCACAATCAGGAATGCCATCTAAATCCGCATCCGCGTTGTTACCCAAAGCACCACAGGCGGCAGATTGTAACAACAAATTTCCTTCCCCCAATGGCGTAGCTAAATTCAGGGTCTTAGCCGTCGCAAAATAACTAATCGACCAATCCTGAGCCTGATGCGTATCCTGATAAGGAACCACTCGAGCTAAGGAAGATAAACGCTTAGGATTGTTAAAGGTCATCACGGCATCACCAAGCCACGCATTCAAGGTTAACGGATCTTCTTCATTATCACCAAAGCGCATAAAATCAACTGTTTGTTGCGTCTCTTTAGCCACCAGCTCCACAAAGCCATTGGTTTGAGACCAGAAAAAACTGGTGTTATTCGATATCAACACAATTTGGTGATTCAAATTGGCGATAGTTGAACCCGCCTGGGTTTCGTCGTGGCTGCCATCTCGGTGTTCTTGTTGAATGACCACAGCACGCTCAACCCCAGAATATAAAATCACATAAGCATGCGGCTGAACTTGTATCTGCGGCAAAGTAAACATCGTCGGCTGATCTATAACATCATTGGCATCTGGTGCTGTTAAATCACCAATAGCGTAACTACGAAGCGCTAGAGTACTTAAATCTATAGGTTGTTCGGTCGGATTAAACAGTTCAATCCACAAGGGCACATTATATGCCCGCGGCTCGCTGATTTCGGTGATCAACAAATGCGACGGCGGTGTTTGATCGAGTGCTAACGCTTGTGGCTTTAAGGCAAGTTGGGCATTGCAATTCACTGCTTGTGTCTCAGGGTGATTTCCCTGAGCTTTGCCATACAAATCATAGGCAGGTGCCAACATCTTGGCCGTGTAGAAATTTAAGCCATCCTGATCGAAGTTCACGTCGATTACTTTATCGGTACAAGCAGTTAATTGCCAAGCAATGAGACCAACCATAAGCGATTGTTTCATCATATCAAATGTCTTTATCCATAAGGTGGCTATGATTCGTTCAATAAATACCCTTCATTTAAGTAGATATTGTGTGGTGTAGTGATTCATAAATACCATATCAAGATAGCATACAAAGATTCAACACACAAAAAAAGCCGGGACGTCCCAGCTTTGTTTGAAAAGAGATGCTTATTGCAACAAGAATATGAGACCAGCAATAGTACCACTCATAAAGTTTGAGAGTGAACCAGCTACAATCGCTTTCATGCCCAATCGAGCGATGTCATGACGACGGTTAGGCGCAAGCGTACCGATGCCTCCCAACAAAATGGCAAAGGAACCTATGTTGGCAAAGCCGCACAGCGCATAAACGATAATGACGCGTGTCCGCTCGGTCATAGGGAGTCCGGTTGCTTCGATAAGTAAGCCACCATCGGTCACATCTTGAAGATAAGGCGATAAATTTTGGAAGGCGATAAATTCACTAAACAATAACTTTTGCCCGATCAAAGAACCGGCAACAAAAGCTTCATTCCAAGGAATTCCAATCACGAATGCGAATGGCGCAAAAGCCCAGCCAAGCAACCACTCAATAGTTAACCACTCCGCACCAAATAAACCACCAACACCAGATAGCATGCCATTTGCCATCGCAATCAAGCCGACAAAAGCCAATAACATCGCGCCGATGTTAGCCGCTAAGGTTAAACCAGAAGAAGCTCCCATCGCTGCAGCATCGACGACATTACATGCTTGTGCCATTTCACCATCAGCGATATCGTCGACTACATGCTTGCCATGTTCTGTTTCAGGTACCATAATTTTGGCCATCAGCAGTCCACCTGGTGCCGCCATAAATGAGGCTGATACCAAGTATTCCATGGGGACACCCATTTGCGCATAACCTGCCAAAACCGTCCCGGCAATGGATGCCATTCCGCCCGCCATGACGGCAAAAAGTTCTGATTCTGTCATGTTGGCTAAATAAGGTCGGATGACCAAGGGCGCTTCAGTATGCCCAACAAAAATGTTGGCTGTCGCTGATAAAGATTCGGTTTTGCTGGTGCCCAATAGTTTATGTAAGCCACCGCCAATGAACTTGATCACCAACTGCATAATACCAAAATGGTACAGCACGGCGATTAAGGATGAGAAGAAAATGATGGTCGTTAATACATGAAAGGCAAAAATAAAGCCCATCTTAAACATACCAATGTCACCGAAGACAAACACCACCCCTTGGTTAGCATAGCCAATGATGGAACTGACACCATCGGAAATAGATTTTAGAATGTGCTGTCCCATGGGGATGTACATCACCAAAAAGGCAAAGCCGATTTGGAGTGCAAAAGCACCAGTCACGGTGCGAAAATTAATTGCCTTTCGATTGCTCGACAGAGCCGCTGCTATGCCCAATAAAGCAGCAATCCCCATTAAACTCATCAAAATATCCATCAAGTCCCCTTAAGTTGTTAGATAAAAAAAGTCAAAGCCATGTATGCTTGCTTTATACCATTTATTGACGCACGCTGTAAATAAAAAAAAAGTCTCCTGAAAAGAAAACAATTCATTTTTTCAATTGAAAAAGCAGGCTGCATAAAGCCTGCTTTTTTTATTTATCTCATTGAAAATGTTTAACTTTTTATGGTAATCATGACCTAAATTAGAGCATCAAAACAGCCGCATGTTAGGCTCTGTTATTCCTTGAACGATTGAGCTACCTGTTAGTTTTCACGGGTGGCTGAAAAACGAACATGAGGGTGACGCTCCATGGCTAAATTTAAATTCACCATCGTCGGCGCTATGTAGGTGAACTGATCACGACCATCCTTCGCTAAGTTGACATAGGCTTTCTTCTCAAACTCAGCCCATACCTTAGGATCCGTTGCCGTTACCCATCGTGCTGTAGCAACGTTCACACCTTCGTACACGGCATCCACTTGGTATTCTGTTTTCAAACGATGCACCACCACATCAAATTGTAAAATACCCACAGCTCCGACAATCAAATCGTTACTCGACAAAGGTCGAAACACCTGTACCGCACCTTCTTCAGCCAATTGAACCAAGCCTTTTAGCAATTGTTTTTGCTTGAGCGGATCCCGTAAACGAATACGTCTGAACAATTCAGGGGCAAAATTCGGAATACCCGCAAACTTGAGGGACTCTCCTTGCGTAAAGGTATCACCAATTTGAATGTTACCATGGTTATGCAAACCGATGATGTCACCAGCAACAGCGAACTCAGCACGTTCGCGATCGCCCGCCATAAAAGTGACGGCATCTGCAATGCTAACCGTTTTGTTTAAACGCACATGCTTGAGTTTCATTCCTTGTTCATAGACGCCAGATACAATCCGCATAAAGGCGATGCGGTCGCGATGTCTTGGATCCATATTCGCTTGAATTTTAAACACAAAGCCTGAGAGTTTGGGTTCTGTCGCAGTGACGGTGCGCGTTTGTGTAGCGCGTTCACGTGGCGATGGCGCCCATTGCGTAAAACCTTCCAGCATATGGTCAACCCCAAAATTACCCAAGGCAGTGCCAAAAAAGACGGGAGTGAGCTCTCCGGCTAAGAAAGCGGACATCTCAAATTTAGGCAGTACACCTGTGATCAATTCTAACTCTTCTCGTAACTGCGTCGCCAAATCTGCGTCAACATGGGCTTCAATCTGATCAAGAGGCACTGCGTGTACGGTCTGAATACCACTGCCCTGACCCGTTTGGTATAAGATGACCTCTTCACGTAACACATGATACACCCCTTTAAAACTTTTGCCACAGCCAATGGGCCATGTGATGGGCGTACACACCATGTTCAATTCAGTTTCCACTTCATCCAGTAAAGCCATTGGATCCAGCGTTTCTCGATCCAATTTATTCATGAATGTGATAATAGGCGTATCACGCAGGCGCGTCACTTCCATCAATTTTCTGGTGCGCTGTTCGACACCTTTGGCCGCATCAATCACCATTAGACATGAGTCAACAGCTGTTAAAGTTCGATAGGTATCTTCTGAAAAATCTTCGTGCCCAGGGGTGTCCAGCAGATTTAACAAGCAATCTTGATAAGGAAATTGCATGACCGAGGTCGTCACTGAGATGCCTCGCTCTTTTTCCATCTGCATCCAATCTGACTTGGCATGTTGATTCGAACCACGTCCCTTCACAGTGCCGGCTTTTTGGATGGCTTGGCCATAGAGCAACACTTTTTCGGTGATGGTTGTTTTACCCGCATCGGGATGCGAAATGATTGCAAAGGTTTTACGTTTGTTTATTGCTTGCAAAAATGCTTGGTTTGCCATGAATAAGTACTTTTCAATAATATGCGGCGTGCGGTGACAGACAGCAAACCGACGTGGTTATGAGAGGTACCTATTGTCGCTGATTTTGTGCCAATACACAACGCTAGGCGTTATAAAATGACACAGAACGGGCAGAGAGGCAGAGCAGGCTACATGGATAATAAAGTTGTATCTTTTTAGCATCTTGTTTCTAGCGAGGTAACGAATGCCATCCTTAAGATCAGAAAACTTACATATAACCGTTCAAATATTAAACTTTATTTTGTAGAATATTATTTACCTCTCTGACATAAGGTATCTTGCATGTCCAATCAATCCACTGAAGTTCTTTTTGTTAGCCACGCCAGCCTGCTGATTCGTAAAGGTGAGCGTTATATTTTAACCGACCCCTGGTTTCAGC
>JADHND010000096.1 GCA_016779685.1 Shewanellaceae bacterium
TCTGGCTTCTGCATGTTGATAAGGCGAACCTTCTAGCCTTTTCATCACCTGTTTGGGAGAGCCGCGTTCCAATGAACGATTGCGCTTGAATGCAATCCATCGAACTTCGGGCGAATCATGAATGGATATAAACTTAAATGCGATCTGATTGCGATGGACAAATTGAGATAGAAAAGGATCTTCTAAAAAATGAGCTAAATAAGTTTGTTCACCATGAATGCACACAGTGAGTCCAATCTTATCCGTTGCAAAATCAGGAAATGATAGCCCAAGAGGGTTGTATGCTAGTTTGGCTTTAACTCGGGCAAAATGTTGATGTGCCAGTGATACAAAGCCATTGAGTTCGGTGATTGAACGGAGAGATAATCGGATATAATTCATGCAGAAAAATGTTTTGTGTGAACGATAGGTAAAACTATTTAATAGGAAACTTGTCATTAAATCAACGGTTTTTAATAAGTTAACAAAAAATATATTTATTTCTAAAAAGCGTCAATAATTTTAAATATGCTTTTTAAAATTACAACAAATCGCTGTTTTTGAACGCTTCGTTGTTTGGGGTTCTAACGACGATAGCAGATATCAATGATCAATCGTTCTCAGAGGTTGGGATAACCTGCAAGAGTGGCGGTCATAAAATTAAAACAAATAACTAAATTATTGTAAAAAAATTAAACCATTATTTACATTTGTTTTTGGCCTGTGATACTCTTTTTGCCTTTTTTTAAAAGGAATAAAGAATATAAAAAAAATAAATACCAAGCATTTATAGAAAATATCAGGAGGTTGTTCAAGTTGTCTACCTTTTCTGAGGTCAGCATTGGGGTACGTATTTAGTTCGTATCCATTTGCGGAAGCAGCAAGGGCAGGTGCAGGTTGATTAAAGGTTAATTTAGATAAGATAGAGTGATTTAGAAGACGCTTGATGCGTCTTCATTTTATTAAAAAAAGCGTTGTTCAATTCCCCCCATACACGCGAGATGTAACCAATCGCTCTCGCGTTTTATGGGTACCATCATCTCCTTAATTTTTTTATTGCCATTTTGTTTGAAATCGTCTTTGAGATGAATGCGCTGGTAAGCGTGATTTTAGTGATTTTTTTATATTTATAGATTGTTTTCAACATAAATAACACATTTGACAAATTTGACAAATGTATTTAAGATTTTTTGATGATAACAAAATGATGGATCTAGCATGATTAGGAAGTTTGCGTTTAAAAATTTTGCAGGATTTAAAGAGTGGAGTGAACTCGATTTCACGTTTGATGGGAATGTACCGGCAGACATTAAGCAAGGCAGAAACATCAGCACACTGATGTTGTTAAAAGGTGCGAATGGTTCGGGTAAAACGAATGCATTAAAAGCCTTTACTTTTTTGTTTTCGTTGTTAAATGAACGCATAGCTACGCGGCAGCATTCGGATAAGATCGAATTACCCGTTGACACTTTTTTTAACTCGGTCGAGCCGGTGTGTTTTTATCTTGAGTTAGAGGTGAATGAATCGATTTATCAGTATGAGCTGGTACTCAATAAGGCGGGGATTGTATCTGAAGTGCTGTGGTATGAGGTGGCTGGGCAGCAAACCTTATGTATAAAGCGCGATGGTGAATCGGTGACCAATGAGGTGGAGGGTGAGCAGGAGTTGTGTAAATTAAAATTGCATCTCGATAAACCTATCACAGTGCTCATTACGTCTTATAACTTAGATTCTTCTTTAAATCATTTAGAGGTGTTTCAAGCCGCTATTCAAAGCTTTCATTCCAATCTCAAGTATGATGGTATGCGGTACTCGACTCAGGTCTCTTTAGAACGCATTAGTGAAATCTCAAAAATTTATTTAGAAAAACCTGAGATTCTGAAGATGGTGATGTCGGTGTTGCAGCAAGCCGATGCAGGTATTGCAGACATTCAGATATTGGAGGATAAAACCGCCGATGGTAAAGCGATCTATTTACCTGTTTTTCATCATGCCAATCAGCGTGAAAAATATGCTTTGTTCTACTGGAAAGAATCTCAAGGGGTGCAAAATTTATTTTTAGACTTGTTTGATTATGTAAAGGCGTTACACCATGGTGGGCTGTTAATTGTAGATGAATTTGATACACATATTCATGCTGATATCTTGCCTATTTTGGTTGATTTGTTTATTCAGCAAACAACGAATCCACAACATGCACAATTGTTGGTGACAGCGCACAACACGGAGATCATCGATACCACAAAAAGATATCGAACCGCGATTGTCGAAAAAGAAGACAATGAGTGCTTTTTGTATCGTTTAGATGAAATACCGACGCTTAGAAATGATCGAAGTCTGATCCCGTCATATCGTCAAGGAAAAATAGGCGGGGTGCCGAAACGCGTGCTAGAGCAACGTCAACGGAACGATGAGGTGATCCGTGAGCAGTAGAGCAGTTAGTAAACATACGAGAACAAATAAAAGAAAAGAACATTTCTTAACGAATCCGAAGCTTAAACAAGGGATTGAGTATTCAGGTATTGAGAAAAAATGTAAATTTAATTTTGATTATTTTGACGATACGCAAAATGCAGGGCAATCTTTTAGGGATTGGCAAGATGAAGCGATTAAATCACCAGAAAGTGCGACTACGCTGGCAAAATTAATGCATAAATTAAAGGATTATAGTGCAAAATCTTTGGATGATTGGAAAAGAGAAGATCATTTAGCTTTTTATGATAAATTTCCTCAACATTCTGAATTTCAGTATCCACACCATGTGCCTGAAGGGGTTCAGTGGGGACGTTTTAGATTAAGTGGCAAAGTAAGGTTGGTTGGGTTTCGCTTGAAAAAAGACAACTTGCCAAAAGACAATCCCTCAAAATATGATATGAATACGTTTTATGTTGTTTTCTTAGACAAAGAACACCTGTTTTATCCTTGGGTACCTGCCAATACTTAGTTGTTAATTCGATCTCTAAGTCATGTGCTATGACATGATGCTGCCCCTCTTAAGGGAGGGGGCAGTGGTCATCATCAATAATGCAGATTTCATGGTTGCAATTAAAACTTACGTGAGCTATCTATTTTTATTTATGGGTCATCCATTGAATGGGTGGCGTGATTTCAACAATCACATATTGCCCCACCAAAAGCGTTCTTGTAAAGCAAACTGGTCGCGGTAATACTGAGCCCGTTCTTCGGCGGTGGTCTCCTTGACATGACCTTCGAGAAGGATACGTATAACGCGTCCATTGCCTTGTTTTAAGTCATAGTAGAGATCCTGACTCATGGTTTGATTTAAAGGTGTGTCCTCAAGCGTATCAAATACGTTAAAGAGACGATCTTTTTTGGGATAGGTGGCTTTGATAGAGGTGATCTTGGCGAATTCAGGAATATAAAAAGTAGCACGACTTTCTTCCGTTTTGCTGACGCGATGGGTCGAGGTAATTTCTTGATAATCGATTAACTCTTCTTCCAAAGACAAGCGGTATTCTGTCCCTAAATAATTGTATCGGAGACTGATATTGGCACTGCGTCCCATATTATTATCGATACTAATTTTGTAGTAGGTTGGTATTTTATTTGGATCTTCAGGTGCTATGTGGTCAATTTTATAGACACGGCGCTTATGTATCATAGGTAACTCTGGATCCAGTTGTTCATTGCCTATGTAATAGCGAGGGGTGGTGCTATCACATAACTCGGCTGTCGCGCGGAAATCTCGGCTCAGCGTCCCTTGGTTAAGGCTGAAGCACAAAATTTTGCTGTCTTCGCCTATGTGATCCAACAGCGTACTGTTATCAACAATTCGACTCGGGTTATAGCTGTAACGAACCGATTTTGTGGTGTAAAACTTGATAAAGTCTAGTTGTTCCAGTTCTCGGTTAAAGTGGACTTGCAGCGTATCTTCAGGCTCGATATGAACCGTATCAAAGTTACCATCGATGTAATGAATTTCAGCCGTCGCTTTTTCCCAAGTGATATTTGAAATATAAAAGGTTTTTTTAGTATAGGTGGTCGCTGCTTGGGTAATTGCTTGCACGTCATTCGCTGATTTATTTTCATCACCACGTAATTTAATCTGTTGTAAATGCTGTTTTTTTATTTGAACAAAGTTCTCTTCCATTTGCTTTGTCGGTTTCATTATGACAAGCTGTTGATCCTGCGCTTTCGCATAGAAATAGCTCGTACGTTTGTTTTCAATACCATTGATCCAAAGGTTCCCTTCAAAATGTTGGATGTCAATCACAAGTGTACGATTGATCGTTTTAATTTGTAGTGTCTGCTGGTTATAGATGATTTCAGCGTTATTTAGATTCACGCCATGTAAGGTAAAATCCCAGATTAAATCAGGGTGGCCTTGCTTCAAAGTCAATTTGAGTTCGGTGGGTTGAGTTGGCTCATCTTTGAGCGCTTCAAAATAATGGCTGATAAAGCTGTAATAGCCCTTATGCTCTAAAGGATGGATGAAGGTATAGTGCAAGACGTTCAAATGATCTTGAAACCAGCCCCCATGAGGAAAAATAAAGTCAATTGGATGCTTGGGTAATTTGATTTGAATATCCGTAGGGCGATAGGTCACTTGATCGTGCACAATTTCATCAATATGCCGATTTTCATTCATAAAAAACCAAGGTTTGAAATCTGCAAAGAGCGACTTCTCAAGCTTGAGCGCCAAACTTGCTCCCAGTTGAAAATTTTTACTGTAAACCCCGTTTGCTTTGGTCGAAATGACATGGCGCTGCCAAGCTTTGCTAAACTTGGCTTGGGTTGGCAAAATAAGCGCATCGATTTGTTTGGCGGGATAAGTCGAATCAGTGGCGGTTGCGTCTTCTGCATCATTGCCAAGGGTGACATGAGGGTAAAAGGTATCTTTACTCCAAAAATTGTACAGGTTAAACAGTGTGCCGGTGCCTTCGCCTTTGCCATCAACTTGCTCCAGTTCTAACGCCCCTGTTTTTTGGACGGCTAGCTGTTGCTGGCTCAAATCAATGCCTTCAATGATGATATCAGCATCTTTAACAAAAGAAAGCACGTTGGATCCCGTCAGCCCGTTGATGGTATACAGATCACGCTGTTTTTTGTATTCGACAGTATATTTATGGTACAGTTGATGAAATAACAACTGTGTTTTTTGTGCTTTTTTCATTTTCTGATAACGTTGATCCAATAAGACACTCGTTGCAACGCCTGTGGTCACGAAGATGGCGACCGGCACCGCAATCGGCCAAAAACCCGCCGCCAATAGCCCACCGCTTTGGGCGGCATAAATGCCAGCAGATGCGATCAGGCTGGCAGCACTTTCAGCAAGCATGCTGGTACTTTGTGCAGCTAAATTATTTCTATCTGCATAGTCACGTGCATAATACGAACTATCGAGGGTATAAATACTGTAGGCGGATGCGATCGCCTCAAAAGCAAAGTCGGCAGCGAGCGCATTCACCGCGTTTTGCATCCCATCTATGATGTCATCACCTGAATGGGCGATACCATCGATAATATCATCGATAATTTGATTGGGATTTCTTTTTGCTAGCTCAGCAACTTGACTTTCAAACAGCCCCATCTCTAGGCGATATTGGCGCGCAAATTCAATTTGATTCGGTAAGACGTTACGCTGAAAAATGCGCTCCATGATGTTATCGAGCATCCCATACTCTCTCAACAGCTCATTGGCGTTGGTGCTGTTTTGCTTTAACAGTTTTTGCAGTCTCTCATAGATACGATTAAACTCTTCAAATTCGCTGCTTAATTGCGAATTTTCTTGCAGCATTTGAGCTAATCTTTCGAGGTAGCGTTGGTATTTTTCGATATCGTCGAGTGGCAGACGAATATGATTCACATCAAAAATGCGTGTCCCTTTTAAATCCGATAAGCGCACATCTTTAGGCATCAGGTGATCATAATAGGGGAGCGAGCGCTGATCTACCTGGGCATATTTAAAGTGGATGAATTCATCATACAAAGCTCTATCGGCTTCCTTTAGCTCATCCAAGAACGTTGCACGGGCACTGATTTCATTGAGCGAGTTATAACGCTGATAAAAATCACTCAGTTTTTGATTTTTAAGTAATTCGTTAATCTCTTTTTGTAAAATTTTGCCTTGTTTGGAAAAAGCATTTTTTGTCTGTTTATAATGGGCAATGTAATCAGCAATAGCTGCAATACCTTGACCTTCACCAGAGCGTTGCAGTTGTTTAAGTTCTTTTTCTAAAATATCAGCCAAAAAGAAGTTTTGATGCTCGATATACAATTCAAGCGCCTCAATCGCCGATTGAGCATTCTTACCTTTAATTTTTTGTAATGCTGTTTTTAAATCGACAAAAAAC
>JADHND010000097.1 GCA_016779685.1 Shewanellaceae bacterium
CATCATACGCCAACCAACCTAAAGCACCAAGTCGAATACAATAAAAATAAAAAATTTAACATTTTTAATACAGTTTATTTACGATCGAGTCGAAAACAAGAAATACCTCATCAATAAGCCCCACTCGCAGAGAGTATACTAGCCAATTAGAGTGACTGGCTTTAACTTTTTTTAAAAAATCAGATTAGATAGATCGATATGATATGAAAGCATCGATTGTCATGAAGTCGTGGTCGTTTGAATTCGGCCAACTCATCTTTTTTGTTCATGATCATTTTCTAAGTAGCTTATAAAATAGTTTATCTCATTCCCCTTTTAGCCGATAGAGAATGGTCGTGGTTGGTCGTTTTGTTTGGGATTTAAGGTGGACGATGGTATGATGCTGACATGTTGGTGGATGCCTTCAATCCACAGTGCTTTGTTTTGTGTTACTCAATTAAATATATAAAGAACATGCCAAAAAAATTACTTAAAAAATGGATACCCAATCCTGAATCTTTAAAGTCGCATAAAAACCTGCGTTTTTTACAAAAATGGTTACTACGCCCGTCCTTGTGGCATTTAAATCGCCATGCCACAGCACGTGCGTTTGCGGTGGGTTTGTTTGTGGCGTGGTTGCCGATCCCGTTTCAAATGGTGGTGGCAGCCACATTTGCAATTATGATGAACGCCAACATTCCGGTGGCGGTGTTGCTGGTGTGGATCACCAACCCGATTACCATGCCCATCATGTTTTATTATGCCTATATTTTCGGCTGTTTCCTGTTAGGGCAAACCTCGACCTTCGAGCAGCTTGAACTGAACTGGGATTGGCTTATCAGCTCAATGGATCAAATCGGCTTACCCTTTTTAATCGGCTGTCTCACGTTGGGTTGCCTCTCCAGTCTAATCGGTTATCTGTTCATTAAAGGTGCTTGGCGCTGGTCAGTGATCATGCGGCTTAAGCGTAGAAAACGTTAAATCCTGACTTTAAACCGCTTGAGACAAAGCAGTTGCGGGCAGCACCCGACTGCTACGCCAAGCAGGATAGATACTCGCTAGCACTGTCATCACAGCCGCTATAGCAGCGACCGTGATGACATCCGTTACCAGCACTTGTGCTGGAATCGTATCAATAAAATAAATATCCGACGACAACAGTGTATGTCCTATGAGCGCTTCGATGACATAAACAATGCTGCCTAAATTCAACCCAATGGTAACGCCGACCGCGAGACCGAGGCTAATACCGACAATCCCATAGAGCATGCCTTGTAACATGAACACCAGCATCATCCGCGATGCTGACATGCCCATGGTCATCAAAATCGCAATTTCACTTTGTTTATCACGCACAGCCATGACCAAGGTCGAGACAATGTTAAAGCACGCCACACCGACGACCATGCACAAGACCACATACACCACAAAACGCACCAACTGAATGTCTTGGTATAAGTCTTGGCGTGTCCAATCGGTCAAGTAGACGCCCTGCATGAACTGGCTGCCCACGAGCTGAATCAGATGTGGCGCTTGAAAGATGTCGGCGACTTTAATTTTAATCGAACTCACCCAGTTCGGATCACCGAGAAGTTGCCCTACGAAGGCTCTCGGCGCATAAGCCCGTTCATGATCCAACTGCCCACCAAAAGCAAAGATGCCAGTGATGGTGAACGCTTGGCGTAACGGCGCCGCGGTTAAATGCTGTTGATTAGAAGGAATAAACAACACCAAGGTATCGCCCACCGTCATCCCCAACTGTTTAGCCAAACCCTGTCCGATCACCAAATTGGGAGCGTTGTCTTGCAAGCTATCCCAAGCACCTGAGGACATCTGTTGCGCTAAAGTGCTGACCTTGGTTTCCCATACAGGCTCAATCGCATGCAGGTTAAAGCCAATAAATTTCATAGCATGGCGTGTTAACACACTGACTTTGATTTCAGGTGCGGCAGCGACCACGCCAGGCATCTGTTCAATGCGCGAAATGCTCTGCCGCCAAGCGTGTAGTTTGTCTTGCATGGCGGTCACTTCAGCGTGAGTGACCACGTTTAAAAACCGTTGCGTGAGCGCTTGCTCAAAACCATTCATAGCCGAGAGGACCACGATCAGTACAGCTACCCCAACCGCTATCCCAGCAATCGAGGCTTTAGAGAAAAACCCCACCGACCGATGCAGGTGTTTAGAACGAAAAAAGCGCCACGCGATTCGGCCAAGCAATCCCACTCTCAACTTACACTTCCTCCAATTGGCCGTCATGCATCACGAGCGTGCGATCAAGTTGGCTCGCTAACTGTCGATCATGGGTTACAATGACAAAACATGTGTTTTCGGCTTGGGTCAGTTGCATCATCAGCTCGTAGACCATTCGACCGTTCTCAGTGTCTAGATTACCCGTCGGCTCGTCCGCTAAAATCAACGCTGGCCGATTCATCAGCGCCCGCGCAATCGCAACGCGCTGGCGTTCACCGCCTGAGAGTTCACTGGGCACATGATGCTGGCGATGACTTAGTCCCACCTGATCCAACAACAACCGCGCCCGTTCCATCGTCGCTTGCTTGGTTTGACCGGCAATCAGCGCAGGCATAGCGATGTTCTCGAGCGCATCAAACTCCGACAACAAATGATGAAATTGGTATACAAAACCAAGCTGTTGGTTACGCAACTGAGCTTGTTGGGGGGCGGATAAGCTTTGGTAGCTTTGTCCTGTCAAGGTAATGGTACCCGCGGTAGGACGTTCTAAAGTGCCAAGAATGTGCAACAAGGTGCTTTTACCCGAGCCAGACTCGCCGACAATCGCCACACTCTGCCCTACCTGCACCTCAAAGCTCACTCTCTTGAGTACTTCGATGGTCTGTTGTCCATCATGAAACTGTTTCGAAACCTGATCGACTGCTAACAAAACATCACGCATGTCGCAATACCTCTGCTGGATAAACTTGGGCAGCCCGAGTCGCGGGATACCATATTGCACATAGGGTGATGACCAACGTACCCACCACAAAACCTAAAATCTGCTCGCCATGGATGTCAATCGGCAATTGTACACCTGGGGGCAATACCGCTACTGGCAACCATTGGAGCAACCGCCCAAAATACGTGGTGATCCACCAGCCAAGCCCAGTGCCAACCGATAGCCCCATCACGGCGCTAAGCAGCCCTTGAATCAAAAAAATCAACCGCACAGTCGATGCTGTCATGCCTTGGGTTTTTAAGATGGCCATATCGCGGGTCTTGCTATGTACCATCATCACTAAGGCCGAGACAATGTTAAAAATTGCGACCATGATAATCAAAATAAGCATCAAGGACATCATTCTTTTTTCCATTTTGACCGCGTCAAACTGATGACCAAAGGTCTCGCTCCATAACTGGATCTGATACTGATCGGGAAATTGTTGCTGAATCTGCTGCGCCACCCTCTGCGCATCAAAGGCATCGTATAAGTACAACCGGATTTGTTTGACCCATTGATCTGAGGTGCCACCAAGGCGCACTGCATCGTGATAATGCGTCATGGCAAACAGCTCATCACTGATCGAACCTGAATACAACAAGCCGCCGACTGTGAATTTTTTTTGTAAAGGCATGGTACCAAACAGCGAGTACATTGCGCCTTCACTGCTAATGATACGCACCTCGTCGCCGACATCTACTTGGAGATATTGCGCCAGCCGCACGCCTAGAATGACTTGATATGACCGTGGTTGCAAGACCGTCATCTGTCCCGCCACCAATTGTGCTGAAACGTAAGGATCAACGCGTCGTTCGGTGACGACGCCTTGCAAGTTCACGCCACGCAATTGAGTCGCGGATTGAATCAAAACCGGATGCTCAAACACAGGCTGAGCCGTTTTGACTTGTGGCCAAGCCTCAAGTGCTTGCAGTTTGGGATCAATATCAGCAAAAGCCAGTGGGATATGGGGTATCAACCGCACATGGGCCGTCATACCTAAAATGCGCGCTTTTTGTTGGCCTTCTAAACCATTCATGATGGAGCTAACCAAGATCAATGAAATCATACCTAGGATGATCCCAGTTACCGAAAAAAACACCACAAACGAAGTAAAGCCGTCGCTTTTTTTTGCCCACCAATAGCGAATACCCAAATACCAAGCGACCTTGAGATTCATTAAATTTATGTCCAATTTTGTTGCTTAATCGATAACATACGAGATAATAAAGTGATCCGCCCTAAAAACACAAGAGGAAAATTGGATGCCCACAACAAACGATGTTTTTTTTAACATTCCCTGCCCGTATCAAATCTACCTAGAACCCTTGCAACAACCTGCTTCAGAAGTACTTTTACAGGAAAAAATGCCCCAAGTTTTTCAATTGCTCAGTCGCATTGCTCAACAAGAAACCGATGTGTTTACCCACATCAATCAATTGCCAAAAGGCGATATTTTAACAGAATATTTGAGCTTGCAGTCGAAAAAAGTAGATTTGGTCTTGCACCAGCAACTGTCGTTGCTGCCGCAAGAAGGTTTGCTGTGTGAAGGCACCCATTTCGGGGGCAGCCATCTTACCTTTGTTGCGCCCAAGCACTTTGATTTAAAACAGCACATCGCAGGACATGTGTTGATCCAGCAACATTTGGTGGCTGTCTATTGTTTTATTGAACCACTTGAGATAATCTCTCTAGGCGATACCTATGAAATCAAAGCTGAAATCATTGAAATTGCTGACAGTGATCGCGAAATCTTAATCAAAGCCAGCTTACAACAACAGTACCAGCTGCTGTACGAAAAGAAAAAAGCAAAATTATCCAATTAAAGAGTTTCTAACCATGCGTCGTTTTTCACCCTTGTCTGTCCCTGTTACCGCCGCGATTGAACACCGTGCTTTAGGTGGGTTGGTGGGTGCTGCTACCAGCCTTTGCATTGCCCAACTTGGCCAGCAGCGCCAGCAGCCTACGCTGTTGCTCACTCACGATACCAATGAAGCGGTTCGCATGTTTGGTGAGCTGCGCTACCTCAATCAAACGCAACCAAACGTCATCTTGTTGCCCGATCGCGAGATCTTGCCCTATGATGCCTTCTCGCCACATGAGGACATCACCTCAGAACGCTTAAGTTGTTTGGCCGCCTTAACCGGATCCACCTCACCGTGGTTGCTGATTGTACCGATCACCAATGCTTTGATTCGATTGCCACCTCCCAGCTTTCTGCAGCATATGTTTGCAGCGACGGTTGGAGATACCTTCAATCTCACGCACATCAAACAACAATTGACTCAAATCGGCTATCATAGCGTAGAACAGGTCTTCGCACATGGTGAGTTTGCAGTACGCGGTGCCATTCTAGATATTTTTCCGATGGGGTCAAAGCAGCCTTATCGCATCGAACTGTTCGATGACGTGGTCGAGACCATCCGTACCTTTGATGTGGATACCCAGCGTTCTGGCACCACCATCACCACCGTGCAAATCTTACCAGCGAAAGAGTTTCCAACCGATGCGGCTGGCATTGACACGTTTCGACAACAGTACCGCGCTTATTTTAAACAAACGCCGCAAGGCCAAAACGCACTTTACCATCAAGTGTCCCAGGGTCGATTTCCGAGTGGCATTGAAGCCTACTTACCCCTGTTTTTCGAAGAAACCGTCACTTTGTTTGATTACCTGCCAGCAACGACCCAAGTCCTCCTCACCGGCGAAGTTCACCAGGCCTGTGAGCAGCATCTGCTGGAGGTGAACAAGCGCTTTAATAATTACAATGTCGATTCCCAGCGCCCGCTGCTGGCACCGTCCAAGCTTTATTTGAACACGGCTGAACTGTTTCAACGACTCAAAGCTTACCCACAGGTACATTTACACGCGACTCACCAACCCAAGCGGCCGCAAGCAGCCGTGGCCACCTTGCCGAACTTGGCCGTGGATCATAAACAAACCAACCCCATGACGTCTTTGTATGACTTTGTCGAGCAAACTCAGCAGCGCATCGTGCTCTGTGTGGCGTCACAAGGGCGGCGTGAAGTGTTGCACAACTTGTTGCAGCAAGCTCATCTCAGTGCGCATGACTTTGCCCATTGGTACGACTTCGCACAGAGCTCAGCAAAGCTGGGCTGTATTATTGCGCCGTTTGACCAAGGTTGCCACTTTGAAGACGATGGTTTGATTCTCATCAGTGAAAATGAACTGTTTCAACACAACTTAACCCCGCAGCGTAAGCGACGCAAAGCCAGTCAAGCTGCCGATTCAATCATTCGTGATTTGGCGGAACTACAGCTTGGGCAACCCGTGGTACACTTAGAGCATGGTATTGGTT
>JADHND010000002.1 GCA_016779685.1 Shewanellaceae bacterium
CCTCCTTTTTGTAAAATTTGAGGAAATTTAGTGATGTTTGAGTTAAGATATACGCATCATGTATAAGCTGGTTAACAAGCATCATGCCGCCATAAGGCTGTTTAAGCTGAATCTTAGCCAGTCTAACGTAAAAGGAGTCTCAAGTATGCCAAGAACAGAGCAGGACAGTCTGGGTACCGTAGAAGTGCCCGACAACGCCTTATATGGAGCGCAAACTCAGCG
This sequence comes from Shewanellaceae bacterium, assembly GCA_016779685.1. Classification (GTDB taxonomy): domain Bacteria; phylum Pseudomonadota; class Gammaproteobacteria; order Enterobacterales; family Shewanellaceae; genus UBA2521. The sequence goes on from JADHND010000002.1 coordinate 223, forward strand.
CGCAGTTGATAACTTCAAGATAGGGATGCGACCTTTGCCAGCTCCCTTTATCCATGCGCTAGCGCACATAAAAAAGAGTGCGGCCTTGGTCAATATGAATTTAGGTTTGCTGGACAAAGCCATCGCCAAAGGGATTGCTTCGGCCGCAGATGAGGTTTTAGCCGACAAACACCCTGAACAGTTTCCAGTTGATGTGTTTCAAACCGGGTCTGGAACCAGTTCAAATATGAATATGAATGAGGTTTTAGCGACGTTGGCGAGCCAATTGAGTCAGACATCTGTGTCAGCCAATGATCACGTCAACATGAGTCAAAGCAGCAACGATACCATCCCAACCGCGATTCATATCAGTGCAACGCTACAAGTAGCTCAGCATTTATTGCCACAGTTAAACCACTTACAACAGACCATCCAAAAGAAAGGAACGGGTCTGAAGCACATCGTTAAGACAGGGCGCACGCATCTGATGGATGCCATGCCGATTCGATTGGATCAAGAGCTCAATGCGTGGGTCACTCAGCTCGAATTTGCTAAAGAGCAAGTAGAGCAGGCGGTTAGCCGGTTGCTTAAGTTACCGCAAGGAGGCACTGCGATTGGAACGGGCATTAATGCGCATGCTGATTTTGCGAAGAACTTCGCAGCGCAGCTAAGTCAACAGACAGGCCAACCCTATACCGCAGCGTCAGATCAAATTGCAGGGATCTCAGGACAAGACAGTGCGTTGGCGCTTTCCAGTGCGATGAATGCTTTGGCTGTGGTGTTGATGAAAATCGCCAACGACCTGCGCTGGATGAATTCTGGTCCCTTAGCTGGATTGGGCGAAATCGCCTTAACAGCGCTACAACCGGGTTCATCGATTATGCCCGGCAAAGTCAACCCTGTTATTCCAGAAGCCACGGCCATGGTCGCCGCACAGGTCATGGGGCAGCATACCACCATCACGATAGCTGCTCAATCGGGTAATTTTCAGTTAAATGTGATGCTACCGGTGATTGCTGATAACTTATTGAGTCAGATTGCGTTATTGGGTCATATGTGCCAAACCTTGGCTGACAAAGCCATGGCAGGTTTTACTGTGATTGAAGACAATATCCAGCAGTCATTGTGGAAAAATCCTATTTTAGTGACAGCGTTAAATCCTATCATTGGCTATAAAAAAGCAGCTGACATTGCAAAATTAGCATATAAAACAAAACGTTCTATTCTAGATGTGGCTGAAGAGGAGACGGATTTATCACGTGCAGAATTAGAAAAGCATTTGGATCCGATGCAATTGACTCACGGTGGTATCGCCTCTAATTAAAAGATAAGCAGCAGAATCAGGGATGTTCATGCTTGAAAATATTAATGTTGTGAACTGGCATCAGCTGGCATTGAAACTATGCCAAGCTGAGCCCAATCACACGGCGATGATGGTGGCTTATTATCGCCGTAATCAAGATCATCTACAGGCTTGGGAACCGAAACGTTCGCCTCATTTTTACCAGTCAAGTCATTGGCTAAATCTGTTACAATACCGTCAAAAGCAATGTTTGTTTGAAGAAGCTGCCCACTGGATCATTCAGCCACCTTGGCAAATGGAAGTGATTGGTTGCATCAATGTCGTGCCAATTCGAGACGGCGTTCATTCAACTTGGAACCTAGGGTATTCGATGGATCAAAACTGGCAGGGGCTGGGTATTATGTCGAAGATATTGACCTTAGTCCTAGCGGATATAGGACATCGATTACAAGCGAAAGCGGTGGAGGCGTGCTATCAACCTGAAAACAGAATCAGCCATCATTTACTCAAAAAATTAGGTTTTGTGGCTGCTATGCCAGCCGTCAGTCAATTAGAAGTTAATGGTTGCTTCAGACACCACCAACGTGTTGTCATGGAACAACAAGCCCTTAAGAATCTTTATCGTTAGTGTCGGTGTCGGTTGCCTCTGATGGTTCATTCATCTTTTTTTTGTTGGCTGGGCGTTTAAATTTCATGTTTGAGGTATAGCGCAGTGCCATGAAGTTGCCTAAAACGAAGGCAAAGGCTAAGCCAATGATGATCCAAACACTCATATGTTCTGCCTCAATGCGTTGGTTTTAGGATGTGAAAGATGGCATATCGACATTATAGACATATTTTTTTAAGATAGAACTCAAATTTTCTTCAATTTGGGGCATCAAGTCAATCTGTTTGTTGGTTAAAGTTTCAAGCAGTAAATCTTCGGGAAAATCATCGATGGCTTGACAAGCAACGGGAGCGTAGCTGAGATGCCAAGGCTCGATTTGCACACCGCCTCGCTCTGTGGCGTATGGCCAGTAAAAATGAAAGAGATGTGCATTTTCTTTAAGCCAAAGATAAAGTCGATAAGAAGGGCCGTTAGGCGCATATTCTTCAGGAATGAGCTGGATATCTTCTGCGATGATTTGGCTGCTGTCATAAATATCCAAATCAGAGCCGAGATGATGGCGTGAGGTGCCAGGTAAGGCTGACCAGTTTAAGATGGCGAACACCAGTTGGTCAGGCGTTAAGCAATTGGTATCAATGGGTTGTTGATGTATGTCTAAAACTGGGCGCTTACCTTGTGCTTTTTGATTCCAGATGAAGGTTTGACGATCAAAAGATCGATATCCTGAAGCAATGTCTAATGTGATGCCATCATTTTTAGCTGCAATTTGCATGGCTTGAAAAGCTTGTGCGGTGTGTTGTTCGAGTTGATGCTGCTGGCAGGCCACCAGGTGGCCATCATGCAACCCTAATATTTGGTGGGCAGTCAGCTCAAAATTTAGCATATTAGTAATCGCTCCAATATCTTCTGATAGCACAGCGCAAGCTGGGTAAGATCTTTAACGGCTACCCGCTCGTTTACTTGATGGATCGTGGCATTGACGGGACCTAATTCGATCACCTCGGCGCCAGTAGGAGCAATAAAGCGTCCATCAGAGGTGCCACCAGTGGTTTCTAAACGAGGTCGGTGACCTGTCACCGTTTGCACGGCCGCTGTGGTTGCTTCAAGCAATTTTCCAGATGAGGTTAAAAAAGGCGCTCCGCTGAGATGCCATTTCAGATCATATTGCAGCTGATGTTGGTCTAAAATGGCTGCAACACGCTGTTGCAATTGCTCGTGGGTGACTTCACTGGCGTAGCGAAAGTTAAATGAAGCGACACATTGACTCGGGATCACGTTGGTGGCCCCTGAACCAGATTGAAGGTTAACAATCTGTAAGCTGGTGGCTGGAAAAAAGCGATTGCCATGATCCCATGTGGTTTGTACCAGTTCTGCTAGCGCTGGTGCCGCCAAATGAATGGGATTATTGGCTAGATGAGGGTATGCCACGTGTCCTTGGGTGCCGAAGATGGTGAGATGTCCCGTCAAGCTACCCCGCCGCCCGATTTTGATGACATCTCCGAGCTGATCCGACGACGTGGGCTCGCCTACCACAGCCCAAGTCAGCCGCTCTCCCCGTTTTTTTAACGTGTCGATGACTTTAACCGTGCCATTGACGTAGTCACCTTCTTCATCACTGGTGATAAGAAAAGAGAGGATATCTTGGTGGTTTGGATGCTGGCTGACAAAGTGTTTGGTGGCGATGAGCATGGCTGCGAGCGATCCTTTCATATCGGCAGCACCACGGCCATACAAGTAGCCTGCTTTGTGTGTTGGTTGAAAAGGATCTGTTTGCCACTGGGAGAGATCACCGGGTGGGACAACGTCGGTGTGTCCAGCGAAGCAAAAAACAGATTCCCCTTGACCACGCGTTGCCCACAGATTGGTGGTGTCCTCAAACTGCATCGTTTCAATTTGAAAGCCCAGTGGCGTTAGGAAATCACGAATAATATGTTGGCAGCCAGCATCGTTAGGTGAAACCGATGGGCAAGCCATCAGTTGCTCGGCCAAAGCTACGATTTCTTGCGTCAGAGTATCATGTTCCGAATTGAGCAGATTAAGCATGCAGGAGCTCCTGGTAATCGAGTAAGCGAAAGCCGATAAGCAATTGATCGGAAGTTTGTAGCACGGGCCGTTTGATGAGGGTTGGATGTGCTAGCATTAAGTCTTTGGCATGGTTGGGTAAATTTTGTTTTTGTGCATCGGTCAGTTGGCGATAAGTGGTGCTGCGCTTATTGAGTAGCTCAGACCAAGTCACTTTGGTGAGCCATGCATCTAATTGCGTAGCCGTGATGCCGTGCGCTTTAAAATCATGAAAATCATATGTTATGTTGTTGTTGATTAAGAAAGACTTGGCTTTTTTTACCGAGTCACAGTTGCTAATTCCAAAAAGTATCATTGAACCTTCTCACATTATTTTTTATTAGAGCTTTGGTGTTGAATTTGTAAAATAGGATCGATTCCAGCTTGAACCGTCCCTTTTAATTTTACAATTTTTGAGACGAATTGACCATTAATGATCACAACAGGTGTGATAATACTCGTAATTTTAGGTGTGATGGTGGCAAAATGACATTCAATGATCGGTGTACCAGCTTGAACAATGGTGCCTTCTTCAACCAGTCGCTTAAAACCTTCACCATTGAGTTCAATCGAATCAATGCCAAAATGGACAATGATTTCTAAACCATGCTGTGACCGAATGGAGAAAGCGTGATTCTGTGGGTATATTTTATATAAAACACCGTCAAAAGGGGCGACCATGTGATGTTGAGTGGGTTCAATGGCAATGCCATCCCCAATGATTTTAGTGGCAAAGATGGCGTCAGGGGTTTGTTCAATCGGTGTTAGGTGACCAGAAATGGGCGCATAAATGGTCAGGTCGTGCATGGTTGAACTTTTCTTAAACCAGTGCTTGAATTTATTCAAAAAAAACATACAACCGCCCATATGAAAAAACCGCATATTATTAAGAGTATGACAGAGTTTTTCTACTTTTGGGAACTGGCCACAAAAAACCTGAAGCAGGCAAGGCTTGCTGAGCGCAAGCCTATAAATTAATTGGCTTTTTTGGTTGTATCGTACCACAGTTTGGTCGCGCCACACACCGCAGCAGGCATGATGAGACAGTTCACAAAAGGAATCAGTAACATCACCATAGTGGCACACCCAAAGCCAAAATGCAGCCAGCGATTTTTCTGGATAGCTGCGCGGGTGGCAGCAAAGTTTTGTTGTTGATTCTCAAAGAAATAATCTCCATATTCAACAGCCAATAGCCAACTGGTTAAGCAAAACCACATCACAGGTCCAATGGTTTGACCGACGATAGGCAGCATCATGAGGAGCGCGACGCCGCCGAGTCGAGGCACGGCATAGAGCCATTTTTGGCCTTGGCGCTTCAGGGGTTCGATGAGCATGTGTTGCCATGATGTTGGGGGGGCAATCTCGGTAGATGCCAGTATTTGATTTGTTTTTTCAGCTAAAATACTGAGCAAAGGAGATGCGAATAAATTGAGTAGCATGATGAAAAAAAATGAAAATGCCCATAACAAGAGAATAAACAGTAAGGGTAAGATCAACCAAGTGAGCCATGCTAACATAGCAGGTAGAAAATCAGTGAGCCAAGCTTCAATCGCTGCGACTTGCGTCCAAAGTCCGGATAGCAGCAGCGCCATGGTAACCAGATTACCCATAAAGGGCAGCACAACCCAGAGACGTAAGGATGGATGGGAGAGCATCTTGTAACCTTCAATTAGGTAGCTGGCTCCTCGAAAAAAAGCTGTCATGTTTTGACCTTAAACAAGTAAATCTAAAAGCTGAATTATAATGATAATTCAGCGAGCGGCAAGCAGCATTTGCTGTCTGCTTTAAAAGGGATGACGAGTAGGCAAGATATGTTGAAGTGTGCCGGTGAATCCTTTAATTTTAGGCTGGAAATTCTTGTTAAAGAGAAAGTGATGCTGTTGATCGCCTGCCCCAAATGCCCATAAGAAAAAATCAACTCCAGTTGCAGTCGGTTGGCAGATAACCCCATCAAAATTAAGTCCCTTGACAACTTGTTGTTGACTTTCGGCATAACCAAAGCGGTAGTCTGTTTCAATTAAATGATGATTGGCTAGACCTGTAAAACTATGGTGCGTGAGGGGATGGATACGTGACCACTCTTCTTTTTTCATTTTCATGGATTTGCTGTAAAAAAAAGAGGGGATAAAGATTTCCATTTTTTCACAATCGGTGTAATTAAATTGATATTTGTGTTTTTTAAAACGAGTGCGAATGGTGGAATAAATTAAAAAGTGTGTCCGTAGTTGATAGGCCGTTAGTTTATCGATGAGATGAAGAAAATCAATGCCGCGATCATCGGAGTCACTTAACTTTAAGGAAGAAGCTAAAATGCCAGCGAAATAATGCGTTGCGATTTTGTCGTTGGTAAAAGAGCCTTCATTGATAATACTGCGAATCAGCTTGGGATGAATGTTGTTTTTTGGGTTAAGGGTGTGGGCAAAATTATGGTGTGTGATGGACAAGATATCGAAAATATTCTGCAATCGTTTTAAGGGCATGCTTTCATTAAAATAATCAGCAGTGTCTCCAAATAAGCTAGTCGCCATTTGTTGGCACTGCTGTGCAATGTTAGATGAATCATTCAAATCAGACATAACACGACCTTCTACAACCAAAGCTTATGTTCTTTAAGTATAGAACAATAAAACATTCGCTGGCGGTCGAATTGTACCGCTGTGTTCCAGTTAAAATTTTGTCTTTGATACAGTTGTCTCATTGGTACACTGAGATTTAATAACTATAATTGAAAGATACGTCATATTGCTTAATCTTATTTATTTTTCGGGGAGGTACCGGATTAAAACATTACCTTTCACGTTAAAGCACGATGAAAGATTTACCATTCGCTTGGAACATCAAATTAATCAACATGAATCCAAACGTTTAGATTGTTATTTTTCGATTCCAAAAGAAATGGGTGTCAATCCAAATACCTTGGACACCGATCGATTTATCATGGCAAACGTCAACGGCCGTCGAGCTTACATTTCGCAGATGATGGACTTACCCTTAGTCCAAAGTCGTTTTATCAGTCGAATGAAAAAAGATCCAGCCAGTTATCGAATCAATTTAAATGTTTTTGTTTACCACTGTTTGCAAGCGTTAGAAAGAGAGACCACAGAACTACAACGGATTGAATCGCCCGATGAGTTCTATCAGGCTTTGCGACCCGTCATGGATTTGTTGGAATCTATGCTGATTCGCTTCCGAGATGCCCAACCACACGAACCTAGATGGCAGGTTTACTTTGAGCAAGCAGACAATTATTTAAGCTGGATGATTGAGCAGCGCCTGTTGAAATATTTAAGTCGAGTGCAAAAATCCAGTTCATCGAATATGGAGCGTCAGCGCGTGCTTGAGTTTTGTCAAGCTGAGCGAAATTATCGAGACATTCAACGTTATAACAGCAGTGTGACGATGGCTGATCCCAACCGTATTGCCAACAAAATGATTTTATTGAAACGTCTGATAGAGCAGGGGGTTGTCTTTAAGGAAGAAACACATGAATTGGGACGTTTTGCTCGCAAGGTTGTGAAGGGGGTGGCAACTGCTATGGTGATGGTCGTGGTCTATAGCTTGGTCATTGAGGCCACCTCTTTATTAAGAGGTGTTACAGTCGCATTGGTTGGTGTCTTGGCTATTATTTATGGATTTCGTGAGATTTTTAAAGACGATATTCGTCAAGTCATTTGGAATTATTTGCAACGAGGACGACCTATTTTTTTTCGGCGTTTAATGGATGGTGTCAGCAAAAAAATAGTCGCGCAACAAAAAATTTGGTTTTCATTTATAGGTCAATCCGATTTGCCGAAGCACATTGATAAAATGCTGCGTCGACGGCATCAGCAAAATCGTCAAGATGCTGAGTTTTTGTACTATAGGATTGATACGATGACGAATTCGGAAAGTTTTCGTAAGGGCTATCAAGGCATTCAAGAACAAATTATGTTTGAGTTGTCACCCTTAGCACGCCATCTTGAACGGGGACGTAGTTCAGTGTTTACTGAACAAAATGGCAAAGTTAGCAAAAGTCCCATCGAGAAAAGGTATCAAATGAATCTAGTGGTCGGGATCGGTCAGAGCCGTGATAAAAAAACCATCAAAGAGTGCCAGGAATTTCATCGTTACAAGGTCACCGTGAACCGTTCTGGCGTGGTTGAAGTTGAATACGGTGGTGAAGTAAAACAAGAACGCGAACCAACGCGTTCTTCACGTTAAATCGATTATACTTCAGTGCGATCTTCAATACCCACAATGAGCCATGGTGCATTGGGTTGCGTTAAATCCCGCGTTAAGTGCCACACATCTTTAATGGGTTTCCTAGCGTTTTCTTTGGCATAAAAGCAATCACCTAAAAAGGCTAAGCTAATCGCGGCTACTTCTGGATGGTACTCAGCTCGAATAATATGAATGTCCAAAGGACCTAATTCGATGGTGTCATCAATCGATTCGTCGTATTCGAACAGGACATCGCGATAGAGTTCTGGCGTGACATATGGCTTAATGGTGGCCAAGTCTCCTTTATGCCAAGCGTGTTGAATGGTTTGATAATGCCCACGGGCCGTATTGACAAAGTTCTGTTTGTCAAAATGAGGTGGAAAAGTCATGGGTATGTCAAAGTGAGATTGTGCAAACGCCGTTTGGGCTTCAACATCGTTTCGGGGTGGCGGAGCAGCATAGTTGGTTTGGTTGCTGCCGCTGGGGCTTGCTGTTGCATATTGCGGCTTAGCGTGCGTGCTCCGTCGCATCGTTTGAAAAACTTTAAACAACGCAAAGGCGATACCTGCTAGGAGCAGCATGTCCATCATTTTTAACCCATCAAAATCAGCGCCATTCAGCAATGAGGCGATTAAGCCGCCCATCAACAACCCGCCTAACATACCACCTAACATGCCTTTTTTACTCGATTTTTTAGACGATTGCTGGTAGTTCGGATTGGATTTTTTTTGCTGTATGGGTGCAGTTTGGTGACGTTTACCGTAAGAACGACCTCCCCCAAATCGCTTGGCTTCGACATCAGGTGTGGTGGCGAATAACATCAAGGTTAGGGTCAACATGGTCAGTAAATATTTCATAAAGCTACAGACTAATTAGAGTATTGGTGCTGGTTACTATTACCGACAACGCAGCGAATGTCAATCATTAAGCAACCAGGATAGGGCGCTATTAGGCGTCGGTTTTGTTTTTCAAAAAGATTTTTTTTAAAATATCCTTGATGTCTTCAGCGATTAAGTAGAGTGAAGGAATTAAAATAAGTGTGACTAAGGTGGCGAATAGAATTCCAAACGACAACGAGGTGGCCATGGGAATGACGACTTTAGCTTGTAAACTTGATTCAAATAGAATGGGTAAAATACCAAAAAAAGTGGTCATAGAGGTCAGCACAATAGCACGAAAACGAAAACACCCCGCATCGATAGCGGCTTGTCGGACGTCCATGCCATTTTGACGTGCTTCGTTGACGCAATAAACCATGATGAGGGAATCATTCACGACCACCCCAGACAGCGCAATAATACCCATCATACTTAAAATATTTAACGACAGTCCTTGGATGAGATGGCCAAAGATAGCGCCGATAAAACCAAAAGGAATCACTGACATGATTAAAATTGGCTGTGAATAAGAACGCAGTGGGATGGCAATCAGGCCATAGATTAAGACCATCGCTAACACCGCGCCCTGCATCAGACTGACGATGGTTTCACCTTCTTCTTCGCTATCGCCTGCAAGTGATAATTTTACGTCGGGATATTCTTGTTGGATAATGGGAATAAATTCATCAAAGACTTCCTTAGCGATGCTGGATGGGTCGACTTTGTTTTTATCCGCTGAGGCTTCAATGGTGATAGCGCGTAGATTGTTCACGCGGGTTATGACGGAATAGGTTTCTTGCAAGTTAAGTTCAGCAATGGCAGAGAGAGGAATGGCCACGCCTTCAGGGGTTAAAATGCGCATGTTTTCCAGATAACCAATAGATTGACGTTCCTCTAAAGGATAACGAACGATGACTTTGACCTCTTCTTTGTTGCGTAAAATACGTTGTGCTTCGTAGCCATAAAAGCCATGTCGGACTTGTTGCGCTAAGCTGCTTAAGCTGATACCCAACATTTCTCCCTCTGGCAATAATTTTAATTGGATTTCTTTGCTGCCCGATGAATAATTGTCGCTGACATCGTAGACATTGTTGTATGTACTGAGCTTGGCTTTTATTTTATCCGTAATTTGAGCCAATTGCTTATTGTTGTTGCTGATAACTTTGAAAGCAATGGGACTGGTTTGATTCATACTACGCCGGATCACGAATTTCTTAATATTGGGTAATTCAGGAATTTTAGCGCGCCAACGATCAAGTATTTCAAAGCCATCAACCTCACGGGTCTCTCCTTTGGTTAATTCAATGACCATGGTTGCTGATGTCTTAGAGGTCATGGCCACAAAACTATGCAGCACCACATTGTAACCTTGTTCCGCTAAAATCTCGTCGTCAATAGCATAGAGCGCTTCTTCTATTTTTTGGATGGCGTCAAAGGTATTGCGTTCAGCGCTGTTATCTTTCATATCTAAGCGGACTTCGACAATATCTTGCGGTAAATTAGGAAAAAATGCCCAGCGCACCTTACCTCCCGCAATTAAACCAAAACTGATGATGATAAGCCCGATGAATACCGCTAAAACCGTGTATTTTGCATTTAAACAACGATTGAGAAAATGCCGATAATCGTTTTCAATAAAATTTTTAAAAACAAGATTAAAGTTTTCTTTTTTGGCAGCTATGCCACGTAACCACGGAAGCGGTTTAGATTGTTTGGAATGAATTAAATGCGCGGGCAAAATCCATTTAGATTCAATCAGCGAAAAAATGAGACAAAGCATGACCACCGCAGCTATTGATTTCCAGATAATCGAAGAAGAACCTGAAATAAACATCATGGGTGAAAAAGCAGCAATGGTGGTTAGTACGCCAAAGGTAGCTGGCACCACCACACGTTTTGCACCCCGTATAATACTGTCAATGGATAAACCACTTTTTTCAATTTCGGAATACGCACTTTCGCCAATAATAATGGCATCGTCCACCACAATACCCAAGACCAATATAAAGGCAAATAAGGTAAGAACATTGATCGACAAGCCGAGCGGTTCAAGCGGCATTAAGAATAAGGCACCTAGGAAGCAGATCGGCAGGCCAATGATGACCCAAAATGCCAATTTTAAATTTAAGAAGATGGCCAAGACCAAAAAGACTAAAAAGCAGCCTGTATACATATTTTTTAACATCATGTTCAGTCTGCCTTTGAGATAAAAGGTCAGATCACCCCAGATATCTAAAGAGACCCCACTGGGCAACAGTTGTTTTTTTTCAGCAACATATTGCTTAATGGTTTCTGCTATTTTTAAAGAGTTTTGGCCATCGGTACTGGCAACGGCGATAATCATGGCAGGTTGTCGATTAAATGAAGTATAATCAATACGTTCTTCAAAACCATCGTTGATGTTAGCGACATCTTTGAGTAAGACGCGGCTGCCATCAGGACGCGTCATCACCACAATATTTTCAAATTCAGCCCCCGAACTTGCTTGGCCTTTGGTGCGTAGTAGGATATTGCCTTCCACGGATTTGATGGATCCGGTGGCTATATTGACCGAATTTTGTTTAACCGCCATGGCGACTTGTTCAAAAGTCAGACTGTATTCCCGTAGTTTGTCTTCGGTGACCTCAATGGCGATTTCATCTAACGGCATCCCTTCAATTTTGACCCGAGTCACACCAGGTAAACCTCGAATCTCGTCACGTACATCCTTGGCCATAGCCTTAAGCTGTTTTCTATCGAGATTGCCGTACAAAGACAACCACAATACAGACCGTTCAATTTCAATGAGATAAATGTTGACTGATTCAGCGCCATCGGGCAAGCTGGTAATGGCATCAATTTCCAACTTCACTTTATCCAGAATGTTTTGTGGATCATAGCCGTCAGCGACTTGAATGTAGACGGTGCCTAAATTTTCACGAGCGGTTGACGTAACCTCCTCAATACCATTGATGTCTTTAATTTCTTCTTCAATTTTAATCAAAATACTGGTTTCAATTTCTTCTGGAGAGCCGCTGGGGTACGGTACGATGACATGAATCATGTTCAATTCGAGTGTTGGAAAGATTTCTTTGTTGATGGTAAATGCACTAAACAAGCCCCCAACGATAATAAACAGCATCAATAAATTAGCAGCCACCGGGTTGGAGGCAAACCATGCCATAATGCCACTGTGTTTAGCCATTGATTAGTCTGCTCCTTGGGCTTTAGATGAAGCAGGTGGCGACAGTTGCCCCCCTGGAATGCGGTTAATCTTTGCTTGAGGTGCGGATACTTGAGTCGAGATCAGTTCTTTGATGGTGGTATCAGCGTTAATCACTTTGACTTTCATACCGGGCGTGAAGTTCTCCAGCGGTGTTATCGACAACACCTCGTTGTTTTGTAGGCCACTGGTGACATATGCAAATTGGGTATCTGATCGGATGACATTGACTTTGCGTTCATAAATTTGGTTATTTTTAATGACCAGCACTTGGCTGTCTTTGATTAAAAAACGCGGTAATTTAAAAACTTTCTCAATGGTAATGCCGCTGATTTCAGCATTCACAAATGTACCAAATTTGAGCTCTTGTGGATGCATGTTGTTTTTGGCTCGAAGATACGGGTCGTCAACTTCAGCCACCAAGTATATCATGCGATTTTTTTCGTCGATGACCCCTTCACTGCGAGTGATGATGCCCTGCCATTCGATTTTATTACCCATGACGTTAGTATAAAGAGCAACCTTGATAGGATTTGATTGGGGGTTGATCTTACCAATGAATTCCAATTCTTCATCTGGGATGGGCAGTCGGACTTCGGCGGTACTGGTATCAAGCAATTGCCCAATTATTTTGCCAATCACGAGGTATTCGCCTAAATCAATTTGACGTATTTTAATGAGCCCTTCAAAGGGCGCCCGAATAGCCGTTCGCTCAAGATCACGCTTGGCTTTAGCGAGCGCTGCTTTCGCATATTTGACATTGGCTTGTTCTTGGCGTAATTGGGGTTTGCGCAAACCAAGTTCGGTCGGCTCTTGGTCAGTAATATTTTGCCAATCCTTAAGTGCAACATTGCTTTCTGCTTTTTCTTGCGCAAACCGTGCTTGCGCTTGCGCTAGGTTGGCTTGGGCTTGAATATAGATGGCCTCGTAATCAGCCGCTTCAATCTTGGCGAGTATTTCTTTTTTGTTGACCCGACCACCGGCCACAAACTTTTCACTTAAGCGGGTGATACGTCCCTGAACTTCAGAGACAATTTGAGTTTGATGTTTGGGCTTGACAATGCCATACGATGAAACTTGGAAAGTCACTTTGCTGGCTTGTACAGCCATGACTTCAACAACGGGTAAATAGGTGGTTGCTTCTTTTTTTTCGGCGGGTGGCTTGCTATTGGATAAGATGAAAAAAATAGCAATGGCAGCCAACACAATAAACAAGGGCGTGAGCTTTTGTATAACCACTTTAAGTTGTGAGGGTGGCGGTGAAATCAACATTGCGAGCCGAATTGAAACAAATAGACGTCTATTTAGTATAGTGTTTATTTGTTGGCTTGCCTTTTGATTCCACCTGTTTGCTGAGAATCTTTATTTTAACTTATTTTTTTTGGTCTTCTTTTTTTTCTTGGTTGGAACCTTAGCAGCTTTGTGCTTAGGTGGCAGTTCCTCGATAATGCGACGCTTGATTTTTTGTTGCGTATAGCGTTCTATTTTTTCTAAAATAGTCATATCGTGTGCTTCCACCAGTGAAATCGCCGTCCCTTTCGCGCCTGCTCGTCCTGTGCGACCGATACGATGTACATAGACATCAGCCGTGCGTGGTAAGTCAAAGTTGATAATATGGGAAATATCGAGTACGTCTAACCCGCGCGCTGCCAGATCAGTGGTGATTAAAATGGCGTTTTGTTCTTGTTTAAATTTCGCCAGCGCTCGAAAGCGTTCCTTTTGAATCATGTCGCCATGTAACAAGGTGAGTGGGCGTTCAATCGGTTGACAGAGTTCGATCAGTTCATTGGCGCGTTCGCGAGTTTTGGTGAAGACAATGGTGCGTGCGACGTCGGGTTGTTTAAGGATGTGGAACAGCATGGCTAGTTTGTGTTCAAAATCATCCGCCAAGTGGAGCCATTGGTGTATTTTACCATGTTCACGTCGGCTTGGTGTGGCTTCAATACGCACCGGTTCTTGTAGTAATTTTTCAGCAAAGCGTTGGATACCGTTCCCTTCAAGTGTCGCCGAAAACAACATGGTTTGCTGCCGATGAATGGCGGCTTGTGCGACGTCGGTGACAGCTTGCGCAAAGCCCATATCGAGCATACGGTCAGCTTCGTCGATCACCATCAATTCCAGACCATCTAAGTCAAACTGTGCCTGAGCAATGTATTCAATCAAGCGCCCTGGTGTGGCGATCATGACATCAATGACGCCTTCTAACATGGCTTTTTGTTTGATGTAATCTTGACCACCGGTGATAATGCCGATCTTGAGTTCTGTATTGTAGGCGAGATGGGAGGCATATTGATGCAGTTGCACCGCTAGCTCTCGTGTCGGCGCCAGAATTAAAGCGCGAACCTCGCGGTGGCGTTGGCGCGGGAAATCGAGCAAATACTGCAACATGGGTAAGATAAAAGCCGCCGATTTTCCGGTGCCTGTGGGCGCTTGCGCTAAAATATCTTTTTGTTGTAGGGCAGGCGGCAAGACCAATTGCTGAATACTGGTGGGTTTGTGGTGTTGCATCCGCGTCAGTGCCGCAAGTAAGGCATCGTCTAGTAAATAAGCATCAAATTGCATTAAAGTTCTCTTTTATTCATGGCTAGGGGGTATTATAACGAGAAACGGTTAGCTTGTTGATTTTTTTTGGTCATTAGACATCACAATTGTGAACTAAATAGGCAAGCTGGTGATTTAAGGGTTGCGATTTGGGGCGGTTTTTCATTATGATAGATTGAGGAAAAAACACATATTAAAATATTGAGTCAATTGCATTTATAGAGGTGAGTTGTGCAGCAAAGTAAGATAACGCTATCTGATACGATAGGTTTGGGATTTATGGCATTTGCGTTATTTCTGGGGGCGAGTAATTTTATTTTTCCACCCTTAATCGGTATGCTAAGTGGTGAGCATTTGCCGCTTGCAATGTCAGGTTTTCTCATCACTGCCGTCGGATTGCCTTTAATCGCTTTATTCGCAGTCGCGAAAACGTCTGGCCATCTCACGCGGCTATTGCCGGCATCAGTGGGCTTAGCTTTAATGTTGGCCATCTACATTATCATTGGTCCAGCCGTTGCTGCTCCTAGAACTGGATTGGTTGCATTTGAAATTACGTATCAAAGCTTTTTGCCATGGTTCACCAAACACTTGGATTGGTCAGCTGAAGGGATGCAGATGCTGTACACCGTCTTGTTTTTTGGCCTAGCGATGCTGCTATCCTTATTTCCCGGGCGCTTGGTTGACAGCATTGGTAAGGTGCTAACGCCTCTGTTGCTGGTCTTGCTCATGTTGTTAGCCGTCTCGGTTTTTTTATACGATGGGTCGGTGGTGGGTGATGCCGTTGGTGTCTATCAAGTGCATCCCTTCTTCCATGGTTTTCTGGAAGGTTATAACACCATGGATGTCTTAGGGGCATTTATGTTTGGCATGCTCATTATTGATGTGCTGCGGCAAAAAGGCGTGGTTGCCCACGGTGAACAATATCGCTACCTGGTCATTGCGGGTTTGATTGCTTCAGCTGGTTTAATATTGGTTTATATTGCGTTGTTTTACTTAGGCGGTATCGCGCAAAATATGATGTCACTGACAGACAATGGCAGCACGATTTTAACCAATTATGTACGTCTTGTCTTCGGCGACGCGGGCTTGTATATTTTGGTGGTGGCGGTCACGTTAGCTTGCCTGACCACAGCTGTCGGCTTAATCAGTGCCTGTGCCGCTTTTTTTCATGAGCAGCTTACCGTCATCTCGCGTCAAAAGTGGGTGGCCATCACAACGCTATGTTGTTTTTGTGTGGCCAATATGGGCTTGGATCAGTTGATTTTTATTAGCCAACCTATTTTACATACTATTTATCCTGTCGCCATTGTGTTGGTCTTTTTGACTTTGTTGAAGGATCGTTTTGATCACCCGGAAGAGGCTTATTCGGTTGCATTATCTTTGGCATTTTTCTATGGCTTACTGGACGGTTTAAGTGTGCTGGGCATCCAAGTGAATTTTGTGGAACAACTCAATGAAGTTAGTATGGGCTGGCTGATACCGAGTTTTATTGTGATTATGTTGCTGATGCGTCATAATGGGAGCAGGTGTGTAAGCAGCGAGTGATCCCCATTGCAGATGAAATTAGTTGAACAGGGTGCACAGCCAGTGTTGTCGCAGCCTGTGCGTCGGTTTTTGGACTACCTATGGCTCAAAGAAGGCTTAAGTGCTAACACCATTGCTTCATATCGGTATGACTTTCAAAAGGCAGGGACATTTTGGGCAGGTCAAGTCGTTGACTGGCTCAATGTCACCCCAGAACATGTCCGCGAATATCTGTCATTTCGATTTGAGCAAGGCTTGTCCCAGCGAAGCACTGCGCGCAGTTTAAGTAGTTTAAGGCGTCTTTATGGTTACTGGTTACGCCAAGGCGTGATCCAGGTGGATCCCTTAGCGAACATTGCGGCGCCCAAAATGGGACGCTCTTTGCCTACCGCTATCAGCGAGGCTGAAGTGGACTTGCTGTTAAGTGAACCGCAAGCTGAAGATGCATTGGAATGTCGCGATGGTGCTATGCTGGAATTACTGTACGCGACGGGACTACGGGTGAGTGAACTGGTCGCCATTCAGCTTGATCAGCTTAATTTGCAACAAGGTGCGGTTCGAGTCGTGGGAAAAGGAGGAAAAACGCGAATTATTCCTCTTGGTGAACAGGCCAATCTTCGACTCACCGATTATATGCAGCGTTGCCGTGCTCAGTTGTTGGTTCAAGCCAGCGATATTTTGTTTCCATCACGCCGAGGGCGTATGATGACGCGGCAAACTTTTTGGCATCGTATTAAGAAGTATACTGTACGTGCAGGTATTCGGACGACTTTGTCGCCACATACCTTGCGGCATGCTTTTGCAACCCACCTGTTACACCATGGCGCTGATTTAAGAGTGATTCAAATGTTGCTTGGTCATGCTGATTTATCGACCACACAAATTTATACCGAAATAGCGCAAATACGTCTACAAAAGTTACATGAACAGCATCATCCACGAGCGTAGCGATGATTTTTTTAACTAATAATAGGAATGAGTATGAAAATAACACAGCGCGTGAATATCAAAATCGGCATGTTGCTCGGATTAATGTCTTTAAGCGTTGCCTCGACTGCATCAACGTTAACCTCAGCGCCATTGATGGCAAAAGCCAGCACGCAAGCCGAATCGGTGCGCCCGAATCAAGAACAAGAAATCAAGAACATCGAACGTTATTTAGTGGAACAGTTGAAAATCCAAGTTGAAAATATTCAAATATCTGAAATTGCTAATTTTTATCAGGTGATGACCAACAAAGGTATCTTGTATATCAGTGCCGATAAACGCTATATGTTCTATGGTGATTTGTATGATTTGCAGGGCGGTGTCACCAATATTACCAAGGGCAAGCGTGGTCATTTTTTAGCGAAAAAGCTGGTGGCTTTTGAGAAAGACATGATTGTTTATAAAGCTCCAAAAGAGAAGTATGTGGTCACGGTCTTTACCGATACGTCTTGTGGCTATTGTAAAAAACTGCATCAAGAACTCGATGACTATTTGAAAGCGGGGATCACCATCCGCTATTTGGCCTTCCCGCGAGGCGGACGTCAAAGCGGTAACTTTGACGAAATGCAAAGTGTTTGGTGCTCTAAAAAACCACAAGAAGCCTTAACTGCGGCTAAGAAAGGGCTCCCTATCGCAAAAGTCACGCTTAACCTAAATTGTGATGATATTATTAAGCAATACGACTTGGGCTTGTTATTTGATGTACGCGGTACCCCTGCCATTGTGCTTGACAGTGGTGAAATGCTGCCAGGTTATGTTCCAGCAAAACAGCTGCTTGCGCAACTAGATCAAAAAAAATAACTGTGTGACGATCGGGGTATAACCTCGGTCGAATTCATTCAATACGCTTTCGGTGATGTACTGCAAGCGTATTTTTGTATAGGATTTGCTTCATGAAATATACCATCAAGCGGTTGCCTCAGGTTCAAGATGAACACTTGCAGGACATTGCTGATCCCTTAATTCGACAATGCTATGCGCGCCGTGGTGTGACCGCCTCACAACAAACGCTGAGCCTTAAACAGCTGTTACCACCGGATAATCTCAAAAACATCGATAGAGCAGCGGCTTATTTAGCGGATGCCGTGATGCAAGATCAATCGGTGCTGATTGTCGGGGATTTTGATGCTGATGGTGCCACCTCAACGGCAATTTGTTTGCTGGCATTACGCGCCATGGGTGCCAATCGAGTTGATTTTTTGATACCCAATCGACAAACAATGGGGTATGGACTCACGCCTGAGTTGGTCGCAACGGTGCCAGCGGATGTGGATTGGTTGTTGACTGTAGACAATGGCATCACCAGTTTTGCAGGTGTACAGCAGGCGCATGCACGAGGTATGCGTGTTATGATCACCGATCATCATTTGGCAGGGGATACCTTGCCTGGTGCTGACGTCATTGTTAACCCCAATCAACCAGACTGCGCTTTTCCCAGCAAAGCCATCGCGGGTTGTGGCGTTGCTTTTTATGTGATGATAGCCTTACGTCAAGTTTTACAAAGTCGAGGTTGGTTTGAAGCTGCGCAAGTTTCGGTACCTAATTTAGCGACACTATTAGATTTGGTGGCGTTGGGTACGGTTGCTGACGTGGTGCCGCTTGATATCAACAATCGGATTTTAGTTCAAGCGGGCTTGCACCGGATCCGTCAAGGTCGTAGCCGACTCGGTATAACAGCGTTAATGGATATCACCAAGAAAAAACCTTGGCGATTAAGTGCCACGGACATTGGTTTTGCTATCGCACCACGTCTGAATGCGGCGGGACGACTAGATGATATGCGTTTAGGCGTCCAGTTGCTGATAACCGAAGATCCTGTTGAAGCGAAAACCATTGCGCAGGCATTAGATGATTTGAACAAACGGCGTAAAGCCTTAGAATCAACGATGGTTGCTGATGCCGTTGCTGCTTTGGATCAATTAAAATTGACATCCAGCGCTGAAGTAAAAGCTTTGGCGGTCTATCAACCCGATTGGCACCAAGGTGTGGTTGGGATTGTGGCATCTCGTTTAAAAGAGCGTAATTATCGACCAGTGATTGCATTTTCCCAAGCAGAACCTGGCCTACTAAAAGGATCCGCCCGCTCGATAGATGGTGTTCATATTCGTGACATGTTGACGGCAGTGGATCGACAATATCCGGGGCTGATTGTAAATTATGGTGGTCATGCTATGGCTGCTGGCTTAACCATTCATGCCGCCGCCTTTGTTGATTTTAAAGCGGCGTGGGAACACGTTGCTGCTACCGAGATCCCCTGTGATAGGCTCCAAGGTGAGTTGTGGTCGGATGGCGCCTTGGCCACCGCACAACTTGACTTGAGGACTGCGCTTGCCATTCAAGCATCGGGTCCTTGGGGACAACAATTTGCTGAACCTGTTTTTGACAATGAATTTTGGTGCTTAGATATTCAGGTGATGGCACAAGCTCATCTTCGATTTGAACTCATGACGTTGGACAGAACTCGACGCCTGTCTGCCGTGATGTTTCGAGCGGATATCGATGCGTGGTTAGCTCGACCGGTGCAACGGGTGCATCTTGTCTATCGGTTAAATATCAATGATTATCGTCAAGAAAGCTTACAGCTGTTAGTGTTGCAAGCAGAATCATGTTTCAATGAAGCTGTCAGCAAGCAAAAAGTGGGGTGATGTTTTGCTATTCTAGGGTGGTAGCGCTGTTACAAATAAAAAAATTAAGGTAAAATAGACGGTTTGTCGTGATGAAAGAATAAAAAACAATGTGGTGGAAAAATGTTTGAAACCAACGCAATAAATGCAAAAATCCAGCTATATATTGAGCGTACGAACTTGCTACGGGGGTATCTTTGACTACGATAGCAAGCGAGAGCGTTTAGAAGAAGTTGTGAGAGAGCTGGAATCGTCTGCCATTTGGAGCCAGCCTGAACAAGCGCAAGCTTTAGGGCGTGAGCGGGTCGCTTTGGAGCGGGTGGTGAACACCATCGATCAATTGGAGCAAGGCTTAGCCGATGTTGAGGAATTGATCGCATTGGCGATTGAGGCAGAAGATGCACAGACGTTTGCAGAAGTAGAGGCTGAGTTGGCGGGGCTCGAAACCCAACTGGAAGCACTCGAATTTCAAAGAATGTTTTCCGGAGCGCAAGATCAAAACGACTGTTATGTGAATGTCCAGTCGGGTTCAGGCGGTACGGAAGCGCAAGATTGGGCCAACATGTTGCTGCGCATGTATTTAAGATGGGCAGAAGCGCATACTTTTAAAGTTGATTTAATTGAAGTGACCGATGGCGATGTAGCTGGTATCAAGGGAGCGACCTTGAAAGTGAGTGGTGCATACGCCTATGGTTGGTTGCGTACTGAGATCGGGGTGCATCGTTTGGTGCGTAAGTCTCCTTTTGATTCGGGTGGTCGACGCCATACATCGTTTGCTTCCATTTTTGTGTTTCCAGAGATTGATGACGCCATTGAAGTGGATATCAATCCATCAGATTTAAGAATTGATGTCTATCGTGCATCCGGTGCGGGAGGACAGCATGTTAACAAAACAGAGTCAGCGGTACGCATCACGCATCTGCCGACCAACACCGTGGTACAATGTCAAAATGATCGCTCGCAACATAAAAACAAAGATGCAGCGATGAAACAGCTCAAAGCCAAATTGTATGAGCTAGAGTTACAGAAACAAAATGCACAGAAGCAAGAGGCTGAAGACGCCAAATCTGACATTGGCTGGGGTAGCCAAATACGTTCGTACGTTTTAGATGACAGTCGTATTAAAGATTTACGCACCGGAGTTGAGAATAGAAACACGCAAGCGGTGTTGGACGGCGATTTAGATAAATTTATTGAAGCAAGTTTAAAATCAGGTTTATGAGAAGGTTAACACAATGCAAATAACAACAGATGCTCAGGCAGAAGAAAATAAATTGATCGCCGAGCGGCGCGGCAAATTGGATTTTATTCGCCAGCAATGCCCTAGTCGGGCGCATCCGAATGACTTTCAAAGAGAGCATCTGGCGGCCACTTTGCAAGCACAGTTCGCCGAAGATGATAAAGCAACCTTAGCAGCAGCGAATCACCAAGTGGCAGTTGCGGGTCGCATTATGGCTAAACGAGGTCCTTTTTTGGTGCTGCAAGATATGTCGGGACAAGTTCAAGCTTACGCAAGTAAAGCGACGCAACAGGCCTTGAAAGAGCGATATAAAGGTTTGGATATCGGCGATATTATTGGTATCCGCGGCAAGCTTGAACGCTCCGGTAAAGGGGATTTGTATGTCGATATGGCGCAGTATCAACTCTTGACGAAGGCGCTGCGTCCATTGCCTGAAAAGTACCATGGTTTGGCCGATCAAGAATTATGCTATCGTCAGCGCTATGTTGATTTGATCATGAACCAAGCATCTCAAAATACCTTTCAGATTCGTTCTAAAGTCGTTAAAGGGATCCGTCAATTTTTAGAGCAGCATGACTTTATGGAAGTCGAAACGCCGATGATGCAAATCATTCCAGGCGGTGCATCAGCACGTCCATTTGTCACCCATCACAATGCGCTTGATTTAGACATGTATTTACGGATTGCCCCTGAACTGTATTTAAAGCGTTTGGTCGTCGGTGGATTTGAGAAAGTTTTTGAAATTAATCGTAATTTTCGGAACGAAGGCTTGTCTACGCGTCATAATCCAGAGTTTACCATGCTGGAATTTTATCAAGCTTACGCCACGTATGAAGATTTGATGGATTTAACCGAATCGATGTTGCGTACTTTGGCGCTAGATATCTTAAAGACCACCGAAGTGCCTTATGGGGATGAGGTGTTTGATTTTGGACGACCGTTTCAGCGTATGACGATGGAAGCTTGCGTATTGCATTTCAATCCCACTTTATCCCAGCAAGCCTTTACTTCGCTTGAACAAGCGCAACAAGCTGCGACTCAAGTTGGGGTATCCGTCGAAGCTAACTGGGGCATAGGCCGTATTTTAACGGAAATCTTTGAAGAAACCGCTGAGCATCTATTGATTCAACCTACCTTTATCACGGCTTATCCGGCTGAGGTGTCACCTTTAGCTAGGCGCAATGATGACAACCCAATGGTCACCGATCGCTTCGAATTTTTTGTGGGTGGTCGTGAAATTGCCAATGGTTTTTCAGAGTTAAACGATGCTGAAGATCAAGCTGAACGCTTTCAAGCCCAAGTTGCTCAAAAAGATGCAGGGGATGCTGAAGCCATGTTTTTTGATGCGGATTATATTCGTGCTTTAGAGTATGGTTTACCGCCGACAGCAGGGCAAGGCATAGGAATTGACCGATTGGTGATGCTGTTCGCGAATCGTCCGACCATTCGAGACGTCATTCTATTTCCTGCCATGCGACCTGAACGTTAGGTCATATGTTGTTTAAGCGCTCAAAAGAGCGCTTTTGTATTTTGATGTGAATTTAATAGGGATCATAAATTTATCCATGGATGTTGTTACTTAACATGAGTAGAGTTTGTATATGTTTCAATCGTTATCAGTACGCATATTTATAGGTTTGTTGGTTGGGTTGCTGGTCGGTAGCTTGATCCAATGGGGATTTTTTGGCGCATTCTTAGGTCATGGTATCGTCGTCAGCGCGAGTGCAGTGGGTACCATGTTCATTCATGCCATCATGCTGACTGTGGCACCTCTCGTTTTTTTTAGTATCGTCACGGCTGTTTTGGAATTAAAAGATATCTCAACATTCGGTCGCTTAAGTGCCAAAACATTTGGGGCCTATCTGATGAATACCTTGATTGCGATTGCAGCTGCGGCCGGGATCACATGGTGGCTGAAGCCAGGACTAGGTTTGCACCTAGAAGTTCGTCATGCCATTGATCTGGGTAGCGCTGAATTGCCCTCATTGGTAAAATTACTCACAGATGTGGTACCTAACAATGTGGTGGGTGCGTTTCAATCCGGTAATATGCTACAAATTATCTTTCTGGCTGCTTTAATTGGCTTGGTGGTCAAAATGTCAGCGTCAACATATCAAACATCAGTGGAAACATTTTTTAAAGCGGGCAATGAGATTATGATGAACCTCATTACCTTTGTGATGAAATTTGCGCCATTTGGTGTTTTTGCCTTAATGATCAAGTTAGCCGCCTTGCTCGATACCAGTATGTTTATCAGCGTTGTGCAGTATATGCTGTTAATTTTGTTGTTGTTAACCTTTTGGATTGTGGTGCTTTATCCGTTTGCAGTCTCTTTGTTTACGGATGTCTCTGCGTTTCAGTTTCGCCGTGCCGTCCAAGAACAGTTTCTGTTTGCTATGTCGACAGCTAGTTCGAATGCAACCATTCCGGTGACCATGCGTACTTTGATTGAAAAATTAAAAGTGAATAAAATGGTTGCAGGCTTTGGGGTGCCACTTGGGGCAACGATGAATATGGGTGGTGTTTCCCTTTACATTACGGTTGCAATCATGTTTGCGGCGAATGCTTACGGCATGCCGATTACGCAGGAACAACTACCCGTGTTGCTGCTCAATATTTTCTTGTTGGCGGTCGGTTCTGGTGGCGTTCCAGGTGGTGGCCTAATCATGATTGGTACCTTGATCAGTCAACTTGGCTTGCCGCTTGAAGCCTTTGCCTTGATTGCAGCGGTCGATCGTTTGATTGATATGGTCGTTACTTCAGTCAACGTCGTAGGTGATACGGCAGTGGTGACCATCGTAGATCGTTCAGAACAAAAAAACGCCTAGTTAACTGCCAAAGATGTGATACCTTCCTTTCCAAGAGGAAGGAACCGTTAAGTGATAGACGCTCGCAGCTGGCTGATTAGGTTGGCTGCGACCCCTTGATTTTTTTTGGTCTTTTTCTCAAGTATTTTCTCAGCCTGCCAATATAGAGTAGAGGTATATCCGCTTGTAGGTGGCTATGGTTGAAAACATATTCCAAATAGGGTGGCATTGGTCGGTACAACATCCAATGGTAGGGTTGTTGGTTGGCGTTATGCTGCTGATGCTGCTGTTTGTCGGCCTCAAAAAAATTCAGCACAGTGCCACGCGTTTGTTTATTCTAAGCGTTAGTGGGATTGTATTGTATAGTCTTATCTTCGCAGAAGGCGAACCTGAAACAGTGTCGGCTGAAGATGAACCGCCTGCCATATCGGCTTCATGGCGCTTCCTTGGGTGGTTTGACGGCTGGAGCGACAACAAAAACGACATTCATGTCATTGCCAAGCCTTTAGCCGTTGTGTTACAAGATCAAGATTGCCGCTATGAAACACCTTTCGAAGTGAAATCCATGCAGCAGAGTTTCTTTGTGCCCTTAGAAAAAAAATTTGATTTGTTGTTATTTCGTCTATCGGATGAAAAGTTTATGGTTAAAGTGCGATATAAAAACGAACGCCATATTCTACGAACCATGCGACTGCGGCTAAAGAAAGGCGTTTTTTTAGAAGTGGATCATAAACAGTATCGATTGCTGTACCTCATGACCGATGGCCAAGCCACTGTCATTAGTGTCACGCGTTGTCGTTGTGAACCCAAGCCAAGCTTGAGAGCTTAGCAATTATTCGGAGTAGCTTATGTGGTGTCAAGGTGAGGTAATCGGACGAATTCATTGGCACGATCATCTCTTTAGCTTAAAAATTAAAGCCGATATTGCGCCTTTCCAAGCAGGTCAATTTGTGAAGTTAGCTCATGTTGTTGGTGAAAAACGCATCGCAAGAGCCTATTCCATGATCAATGCTCCCGATGACCCTGAATTAGAGCTGCTGATTACACATGTTCAAGGTGGCCAGCTGTCCAGTCATTTAGCGCGATTACAGTTAGGTGATAAAATCGCGGTCTCTACGCGGGCAACTGGATTTATGGTGTTATCAGAGCTACCTAAAGCCCGCGACCTGTGGATGATGGCAACAGGAAGTGGCGTTAGTCCTTATTTGTCGATGTTGCGTCAAGGTGACCTTTGGCAGCAGTTTGAGCGGGTCTATTTTGTATATGGGGTCAGGCATACTCAGGATTTAGCTTATGCCGACGAATTAGAACGGTGGCAGCAAACGCATCCGTTTCATTGGTTGCCCTGCGTCACCCGTGAGCCCGATTTTAATGGCATAACACAGCGCATCCCAGAGGCTTTGCTCAGTGGCTCTCTAGAAGAAAGTCTAGGTGCCGTGATTGCTGCTCCAACGTCACACGTATTGCTTTGCGGTAATCCGGATTTTATTAAAGCGACCACGGTGATTTTGAAAGAGAAGCAATTAACCAAACATTTGCGACGTGCTCCCGGTCAGATCTCGGTTGAAAAATATTGGTAAGCTCTATTTCGTGAGTAAGCGCCCATTGATCGGTTGAATCGGCCGGTTGTTTTTGCCCATCAAACTTCTTAAAAATTTGACTTGTTTACGAGAAGCGGTGATCGGTTTGGTCATGACAATCCATCTCACGCCTTCGGTACAAGGAGGTGTGGTTAAGGATCCGGAATAGGTGTAATACGATTTGTTTGATGGCAGAAAGTCCAGCCCATTAATAGCATTGATCAAGGGGTTGGTGCCTATTTTTCTGGGGGCAGCCTCGATAATTTCTTGAATAAAAGGATGTGCTCTTGCTAGGTTAAACAACACGGCAACGACGGCATATTCATTTTTGTCATTGAGATGCACGAAGTGCAATTCCATCGGAAAAGTTCGACCAGATAAGCGGTGTTCAGCATTGGTATGAAAATGCATCTGAATCAATTGATATTTGTCGTCATCTAACTCAAGTAGGCTGCCAGGTTTCATATTCACTTGAATGGTGTGCGAGTTGTTGAGCACTTCATAACCTGAACTTTTATAGGTAAACAGGAGTTCTGGCAATTTGATATCTATGCCGCCGACCACATTGATGGGGGATTGATTTTTGCCTTTATCACACAATTTAAATTTAGAAGACAGCTTGTACCAGTTCTCTGGTCCATTTTTTTCAGAGTAGTCCCAAAGGCTCAGTGACCACGCTGTCGTGCTGATACATCCTATGCAGAAGAAAGTGATATACCGCCATAAACCTGTTCCCATCATAGCTATTAAAAAAACTCCTTGTTATCTAACTGTTTTAAGCCTAGTTGAGTCGCTTTTAAATTTCAAAAGGGTTTCACCAACGCATGAGGATTTGGATGTTGCAGGCATCCTTATGCTGGAGATGTTTGACCATGCTGTGCTCGCGATAATGGCGATCATGCTCTGATAGCTCGTAGGGTGGAAAATGAATGGGTTTATTCAACAGATCATAGCCCAGCATGTGTAGCATATAATGTAAACGACCTAGAATGCGACCATAGCGCTTGCGTGACATGTGTTTAAGACAGGTTCTGAGTTTTTTACGTTGGGTGAGCCATGAACCAGCATAGTGATGCACGGAGCGCGTTTGCTCACTAAAGTTGAGTTCGCCAAAAGTCGTCAAAGGTGAAAACACTTCGGAAGGAAACACAGTGGTGGTGCTGTTATCTACGTGAAGCACTTGTGTTTTATTGGTAGGAACAAATCCAATTGCTTGGTATATCGGCTGTTCAAGCTTAGGCGCTGGCATGGTTTTGAGCCGGCCACTGGGCTTGTATATGGGGTCAATGGCCAGATAGGCATCCATAATACGACGCATCAAGGGATGCTTAGGGACGGCACCGAAGCCCAACCCCATGGCAATCACGGCCTTACCTTTGGGTGTGTGGCAGCGCTCTAGCCCTACAAAACTATTCAACGTGAGCAAGTCATCGAGGCCTTGCATGAGTTCAACATCGGTGTCTAAATAGATACCACCATGATGGTAGACCACTTGTTGCCGAAAATAATCCGGTACAAACGCCCACTTTTTAGCCTTAAAGGCTGCGTGTGCATAAGGACATTCCTGTAGGTTCAGGTTGGATTCATCCCAGCGCTTGATTTCATAACCGGGACAAAATTTGCGCCAGCTTTGGATGCACAGTTCGGCTAGTTCAGACAGAGGTTGACCGCCTAGCCAGCAATAGTGAATGATTTTTGGTATGGGCATGATGCTTGCCTTATTCTTTAAGTAATCCATTACTTTCCAATCATACTGGATGTATTTTCACAATGCAAACGGTACCCGCATGTGATGTGCGGGGGGTGTAAGGTCGTCGTCTGTAACGGGTTAGGTCGGTATGGTGTAAGGCCGTGCTTGCACCGTTAAATGACTCAGTTCGTCTGCAACCAGCTTAAAAGTCGCATCGGCTGCGAGGGTGTTGTTCATGACGCAAGTGAGTATGCATACTTGTTCATGCTGCACCACTTGAAGCACTTCACCTACTTTTTTGAGCCCCGTTTCAAGTTGCCAAGCCACTTGATCGCCAATGGCAACCGGCTGGGTCGCTGAGCCTGCTAGCACATAGAGTGCCCGCTTAAGGCCACCTCGGTATTTGAGTCGCGCAATGGTTTCCTGTCCGATATAACAGCCTTTATCAAAACTAATCCCATTGATTGCATGCAGGTTGAGCATTTGAGGAATAAATTTTTGTACATGGGCTGCTTCAAAATAAGGGTAAGCTTGCAGAATATCTTGTTGTTGCCATAGGTAACCAGGCTGCCGTGTGCTTGGTTCGGGCAACCAGCTTGGTTGCGTCTTCGAAAGAGTGATGAGCAGAGCTTGGTGCGGGTTGTCAATCAAGACGTATGCTTCGTCTTGAGGCAAAGAATAGAGCCCTGGTTGGGAGGCATGCAGCCCTTGTTGTTGGAGCCAAGGTAGTAAGTCGGTACCGATTAAACCAATCAGGTTGAAGGGGGCTTGGGTAATGGTGACTTGATGGAAAACGGCGTATTTTTGTAACTGCGCTATCTGATGTTCGATCAGTGTGGTAGGTAAGATCAACATCAGGGTTTCATCATTGTCTTGATACAAACGAAAGGCACTGTTCATTTTACCAGTTGGATCACAATGTGCCCCCCAACACCATTGTTGTTCGGCGAGAGTCATCACATTACAGGTGAGTTGGCCTTGTAAAAATGCCTTCGCTTGCGGGCCTTGTAATTGAATGATACTCAGATGGGTGATATCGCAGACTGTGATGGTATCAGCATTGCTTGGAAAGGGTACAGCTAGCACAGGAAACTCCTCTTGTTAAGACGCGGCAGGTGGTTGAGCCGTTTGGGGTGCCACCGTCGCATTAGCTGGTTTTGCTTTAGATGATTTTGGCACTTTTGGTTTCGTGGCTTGCCGAGCGGGCTGTAGCTGTTGTTCAATCGACTGAATGATACTGGGATCATTGGGCTTGGTCATGGATGACCAAGCTTGGACAACGTCGCCGTCGGCGTTAATTAAATATTTGTGAAAATTCCATTTGGGGCTTTCATTCGCCGCTTGGGCTAACATTTTAAACAAAGGGATGGCTTCTTTGCCTCGCACCTTCACCGGCTGAGTCATAGGAAATTTAACGCCATAGTTGATATAGCAAACTTGGGCCGATTTTTTTTGATCTTTATCTTCTTGATAAAAATCATGCGATGGAAAGCCTAAGACAATAAAGTTTTTGTCTTGATATTTCTCATAGATGTTTTGCAACCCCTTAAATTGAGAGGTAAAGCCACAATAGCTAGCGGTGTTGACAACCAAAACAGTCTTACCAGCCGTTAATTGACACAAATCCAATTCTTTCTGAGAATTTAATTGAGGTAATTTAGTGTCAAAAATCGCTGCGCACTTAGCTTTTGCGAATGAGACGTGGGACGTTAACATCAGCATAATTAAGGTGAAGGCGGTCAGGGTGCGCTGCATAGGTTGTCTCCGTTGGTGAGCATGATGTAGCTGATAATGGGTATAAACTTACACTATTTTATGGTCTTTTGCACGCCATCGGAGTGGGCAATGAAAAAAATATCTGCCCCGCGCTGTGCAAAAATACCGTGACTGATGATCCCTGCAATTTGATTGAGCCGTAATTCCATAGCCAAAGGATCGGTTAAATCGAGATGGTGGACATCTAAAATAACCCCACCGTTGTCGGTGACGACACCGGTACG
>JADHND010000098.1 GCA_016779685.1 Shewanellaceae bacterium
GATGATGGTTGGTTCTTTGCACCTGAAGTCAGAGAAATATTGGACTGAAGTCGAGTAATTAGGCTATAATAGCGCGTATTTTTGAAATTTTTGCCGAATTGTTTTTTAAGGGTAAAGATAGACAACGGTGGTAAAAAAAACATACTTTGAGGTAAATTATGCAAGTATCCATAGAAACGACGAGCGGTTTAGAAAGAAAGATGACCATTACGGTTTCATCTGAAAAATTCGATAAATTGGTAGACGATAAGCTTATCCGCGAAGCTAAGCGTGTCCGTCTGAACGGTTTTCGTCCAGGTAAAGTTCCAAAGCATGTTGTTGAACAAAAATTTGGCCAAGAGATTCGACAAGAAGCCTCACAAGAAGTGATGCAAAGTCACTTCTTCGAAGCGGTTGTTTCAGAAAAAATTGAGCCGGTCAGCATGCCTACATTTACATTATTGAGCAGTGACCAAACGACTCAATTGAAGTTTGATGCTGTGTTTGAGGTGTTCCCTGAAGTCAGCTTTGAAGGCATAGAAAAGCTTGAAATTGAAAAATTAGAAGCCGCGATTGAGCCATCTGATGTTGACGAGATGCTTCTTAGTTTGCAAAAACAGCACGCTAAGTTCACAGACGTCGACCGTCCATGTGCAGAAGGTGATAAGATCAAAATTGATTTCATCGGTAAAGTTGATGGCGAAGCTTTTGAAGGCGGCACAGCGACCGATTTCGAATTAACTTTGGGTTCAAGCCAAATGATTCCGGGTTTTGAAAGTGGTATTTTAAATCATGGCCTCAAAGAAACCTTCACCATTGATGTGACTTTTCCTGAAGCTTATCAAGCGGAACATTTACAAGGTAAGGCTGCTCAATTTGAAATCACCATTCAAGCGATTCAAGCCAGTGAATTACCTGAACTCGATACTGCTTTCTGCGCTTTGTTTAAAGCAAGCGATGCAGCTGATTTGCGCGCCCAAATTGAAAAAAATATGCAGCAAGAATTGGATCAGGCTTTGACTAAGAGCTTCAAAGACAATGCGGTTGCAGTTTTATCTGAGACCTATGCGTTTGATGTGCCACAGGCATTGATTGACAGTGAGATTCAGCACTTGATGACTCGCGCTAAAGAAAGATTTGGCCAAGGGCAAGCTGACTTCGAACTACCACGTGATCTGTTTGAAGAGCAAGCTCAACAGCGTGTTAGGGCAAGCTTGTTAATTGACAATTTAATCAAAGTCAAAAACATCGAAGTCGATGACGCGGCAGTAGAAGCTTTAATTGAATCTTATGCCACTTCTTATGAAGATCCAGCGCAATTTGTTGCAGAATCTAAAAAGAACAAGCAGACGATGCAAAATGCTCGTCATATGGCATTAGAGAATGCTGCTATGGATTTTCTGGCAGAAACTGCTAAAGTTGTAATGAAAAAAACAGCATTTCAAGAGTTGATTCAATCAGCCAGAGCTTAAAGTTCACAGTTGGATCGGATCAATATTAATCGAGATTCATTTACGGTGGTTTGCGCGAGCAAACCACGAATAATTGAGGCTAGCAATGCAAGATATTTCTCAAACATACAACGCATTAGTCCCTATGGTCGTTGAGCAAACAGCCAAAGGTGAACGTTCGTACGATATTTACTCTAGACTTTTGAAGGAAAGAGTCATATTTCTAGTCGGCCCAGTTGAAGAGCATATGGCTAATTTAGTGGTCGCTCAGTTGTTGTTTTTAGAATCTGAAAGTGCAGAAAAAGATATTTCTTTATACATTAATTCTCCTGGTGGTGCCGTTACTGCGGGCATGGCAATTTATGATACGATGCAATTTATTAAGCCTAATGTGTCTACGGTCTGTATGGGTCAAGCCTGTTCGATGGGATCATTCTTACTTGCTGGTGGCGCTAAAGGCAAACGATATGCTTTGCCTAATGCAAGGGTCATGATTCATCAACCATTAGGTGGTTTTCAAGGGCAAGCATCGGATATTGCAATCCATGCTCAAGAAATTTTAAGTATCAAGCATCGCCTAAATGAGATACTGTCTTATCACACAGGGCAGCCGTTAGATGTGCTTGAAAAAGACACGGATAGAGATAATTTCATGACGGCTGAGCAGGCCAAAGAGTATGGTTTGGTTGATGAGATTTTTAAGGACAGAGAAGTAGAAAGTCTTAATGTGGTCAATAGTTAACGGGAATTCAATTTTCTCTGGCTATCTATGGCAACCAATGCACTTGGCATGCTATTGAGTCACCTGACTGTATTATCTGGTCTATTAAAACCACAATCAGGGTGAGGCACACCCATTGCGCCTGTCTTGTATTACATATAAGGCAGGAAGCTTTGCTTATAAGCAACTGCGTTAATAGAACGCAGTGAGGCATGCCAAAAAGCGTTAGTTATGTCACGGAGTTATTGAATGAGCGAAAACAAAGATAGCAGCAAGTTATACTGTTCATTTTGTGGGAAAAGCCAGCACGAGGTTAGAAAGCTCATCGCAGGTCCATCTGTTTATATTTGTGATGAGTGTATCGAGCTTTGTGATGATATTCTCCAAGAAGAAGTAAAAGAAACCAAAGCTGCGGAAGACGGTGAAAAAAAAGTTCCTACTCCAAAAGAAATTCGAGCGCATCTCGACCAATACGTGATTGGTCAAGAAAAAGCGAAGAAAGTTTTATCGGTAGCTGTTTATAATCACTACAAAAGATTACATGTTGGCGATGTCTATCAAGATGTTGAGCTTAGCAAAAGTAATATCCTACTGATTGGTTCAACCGGTTCGGGAAAAACGCTGTTGGCTGAAACATTAGCTAGATTTTTGGACGTCCCGTTTACAATTGCTGATGCAACGACATTAACCGAAGCCGGATATGTTGGTGAAGATGTAGAAAACATCATTCAAAAACTGCTACAAAAGTGTGACTATAATGTAGAGAAAGCCCAGCGTGGGATAGTTTATATCGATGAAATTGATAAAATCTCAAGAAAATCAGAGAACCCATCGATCACCCGCGATGTTTCAGGTGAAGGTGTGCAACAGGCACTGCTTAAATTAATTGAGGGAACTGTAGCGTCGGTACCACCTCAAGGAGGCCGAAAACATCCTCAGCAAGAATTTTTGCAGGTGGATACGTCTAAAATTTTGTTTATTTGCGGTGGTGCTTTTGCTGGATTAGAAAAAGTCATCGAACAAAGAAACGACATGGGTTTTAGTATTGGTTTTTCAGCTCAAATCAAAGACACCAATGTTTCAGAACAGTTGCTGAAAACACTTAGCAAGGTAGAGCCTCAAGACTTAATCAAATACGGTTTGATTCCTGAATTTATTGGCCGCCTCCCGGTGCTGGCCATTTTAGAAGAATTGGATGAAGATGCTTTGGTGCAAATTTTGAGTCAACCTAAAAATGCTTTAACGAAGCAATTTGGTGCCCTATTTGATATGGAAGACGTCGTGCTAGAGTTTCAAGACGATGCCTTAAGAGCTTTGGCAAAAAAAGCCATGAAGCGAAAAACAGGTGCTAGAGGCTTAAGATCGATTATTGAATCAGTCTTACTCGAAACGATGTACGATATGCCATCATTAAAAGAGCTTGAAAAAGTGATTATTAGTGCAGCGGTTATAGATGGTGAATCAGAACCACTTAAAATTTATCATCCACAGGAACCCAAAGTAGTTAGTTCGGATTAAGTCCTCTTTTGAGAAGAACGACTGCATTCTGGTTTACGCAGTGCGTGGATAACCATCAAAAATTGATCACAAACTCAGTGATTGACATGGAATAAAAAAATGAATCAAGAAAATGATAACGTTATTGAGCTTCCAATTTTACCTCTAAGGGATGTTGTGGTCTATCCGCACATGGTGATTCCATTGTTTGTGGGGCGACCAAAGTCAATTGCTTGCCTTGAAATGGTCATGGAGAGCGATAAGCAGGTGGTGTTGGTCGCTCAGCGCGATGCAGATTTGGAAGATCCGACGATTGACGACATTTATTCAGTGGGTACATTAGCCACTATCTTACAGCTACTTAAATTACCCGATGGCACGGTTAAAGTTCTCGTCGAAGGTGGTCAGCGGGTCAACATTCTGCGCCATATACAGCAAGACCCCTTTTTTGTTGCAGAAGCGTCCATTTGCGATGTTGAGTCGATTGATGTACGTGAAGAAGAAGCGCTTACTCGCTCCGTCATAAGTCAATTTGAAGGTTACGTAAAGCTTAATAAGAAAATTCCACCAGAGGTTTTAACATCACTAAGCTCAGTGGACGACCTCGCTTGTTTAGCCGATACCATCGCCGCGCATATGCCGTTAAAGCTGGAAGACAAACAAACTGCGCTTGAAATGGCCAGCGTTGCTGAACGCATTGAATTTCTGATGGCGATGATGGAATCTGAGATTGATTTATTGCAGGTCGAAAAGCGTATCCGGTCTCGGGTAAAAAAACAGATGGAAAAGAGTCAGCGAGAATACTATTTGAATGAGCAAATGAAAGCGATTCAAAAAGAACTGGGTGACTTGGAAGATGGCATGGATGAATTTGAGCAGATTCAAGCTAAAATTCAAGCCTCGGGTATGACCCCAGAGGCCTTAGAAAAAACCAAGGCTGAATTCAACAAATTAAAAATGATGTCATCCATGTCTGCTGAAGCCAGTGTTGTGCGAAGCTACATTGATTGGATGATTTATGTGCCTTGGAAAAAGAAGACCAAAATTAAGCGGGATATCAACAAGGCTTTGTCTTTGTTAGATGAAGAGCATTACGGTCTTGAAAAGGTCAAAGAAAGAATCCTTGAATACCTAGCGGTTCAATCTCGCGCGAAAAAAATGAAAGGGCCTATTTTGTGTTTAGTGGGGCCTCCCGGCGTGGGCAAAACATCGCTGGGTCAGTCGATTGCACATGCGACAGGGCGAAAGTACGTCCGCATGGCGCTAGGAGGCGTCCGAGATGAGGCTGAAGTGCGCGGTCACCGTCGAACCTACATAGGTGCTTTGCCCGGAAAAATTGTGCAAAAAATGTGTAAAGTCGGCGTTAAAAACCCACTGTTTTTATTGGATGAAATCGATAAGATGGGCTCAGACATGCGCGGCGATCCAGCATCGGCCTTGTTAGAAGTGCTCGACCCTGAACAAAATGTTTCTTTTAATGACCATTACCTTGAAGTCGATTATGATCTCAGTGATGTTATGTTTGTTGCAACGTCAAATTCGATGAACATTCCTTTGCCTTTGTTAGATAGAATGGAAGTGATTCGCTTGTCGGGATACACTGAAGACGAAAAATTAAACATTGCGAAGAAGCATCTGATATCAAAGCAAATCGAGAGAAACAGTCTTAAACCGCAAGAAATTGCATTAGAAGACAGTGCTATTTTAAGTATGATTCGTTATTATACGCGTGAAGCAGGCGTTCGTTCATTGGAGCGTGAAATTTCGAATGTTTGTCGTAAGGCCGTTCGAAAGATTTTAATGGACTCTTCGCAGCGTCAAGTCATCGTCAATGCAGATAACCTCAAAGAGTTTTTAGGGGTACAGCGATATGACTATGGCAAAGCCGAATACGACAACCGTATTGGGCAGGTTACCGGTTTGGCCTGGACGGAAGTCGGTGGTGATTTGTTAACCATAGAGACGATTTCAGTCATTGGTAAGGGTAAATTAACCTACACAGGTTCCCTAGGTGAGGTGATGCAGGAGTCGATTAAAACTGCGATGACTGTGGTACGATCACTTGCCAGTGATTTGCGAATCAATGACAATTTCCATGAAACACGCGATCTGCATGTTCATGTGCCTGAGGGGGCTACACCAAAGGATGGACCTTCTGCTGGGATCGCCATGTGTACTGCCCTTATTTCAACTCTGACTGGTAACCCCGTTAAATCATCTGTAGCCATGACAGGAGAGATCACCTTGCGTGGAGAGGTTCTGCCGATTGGTGGGTTGAAAGAAAAATTGTTAGCAGCACACCGTGGTGGTATAACAACAGTGGTGATACCACACGAAAATGAACGTGACTTGGAAGAAATTCCAGACAATGTAAAATCTGAACTCACTATATGTCCGGTCAAGTGGATTAGTGAAGTTTTAGAAATCTCATTGGAAAATCCCCCGAAAGGTTTTAAGGTCGTTAACAACCATAATGCCTAATGTTTGGATAGCC
>JADHND010000099.1 GCA_016779685.1 Shewanellaceae bacterium
AAGCAACTCGCACATAAGCAGCAACAAGAAATAAGTGTTTGTCTCATAGAGAAAGGCGCTCAAATTGGCGCTCATCTTTTATCAGGTGCCATTTTAGAGACCTCTGCACTTACGTCCCTATTTGAAGATTGGCAAGAACGTGCAGCGCCTGTCACAACACCGATCAAAAGTGACCAATTCTATTGGTTAAGCAATCAACGACGATATCTCAAAATTCCTAAGCCTTTTGTTCCACCTTCACTTAAAAACAATCAAAAATATTTAATCAGTTTAGGTCAATTTTGTCTTTGGATGGGCCAACAAGCTGAAGCGCTAGGCGTTGAAATTTTCACTGGTTTTGCGGCGCAGTCTCTGTTCTTTCAAGAAGATAAAGTTGCCGGGGTTGTTATTGGGGATATGGGCTTAAATGTCAGCGGCAAGCCTAAAAATAACTACGTAGAAGGCATGATTATTGAAAGTCGATACACCTTACTGGCTGAAGGATGTCGTGGTCATCTTGGTAAAGATGTTATCCAACGGTACCAGCTGGATCAGAATAAAACCCCGCAGCATTATGCTCTAGGGATGAAAGAAGTTTGGCGGGTTCCCTCAGATTTCTATCAAGCAGGTCAAATCATGCACACTTTGGGTTGGCCATTACAAAAAAAAGCACATGGAGGAGGTTTTCTTTATCAGGGTGATCATGAACTTATCACTGTTGGTCTCATCGTAGATTTAAACTATGAGAATCCTTATTTAAGTCCTTTTGATGAATTTCAAGCCCTAAAAAAACACCCCCTTATCGCTCAAGTATTACGCCAAGGAGAAAGGATTGGTTATGGTGCAAAGGCATTGAGTAAAGGAGGATTACATGCATTACCAGCCATGCAGTTTCCAGGGGGCTTATTGATCGGCTGCGATGCAGGTACTTTAAACGGTGCTAAGTTAAAAGGTATACATACAGCCATGGAGAGTGGACTCTTGGCAGCAAAAACCATCATTGAATCCATCCGATCAAGATTACCTTTGCATTTTGACAAATATTTTCAAAACAGCTCTTTGCATAAAGAGTTAAAACAGGCGCGAAACTTTACCGCCGCCATTCATCAATTTGGGCTTTGGGGTGGGGGGTGTTTTAATCTATTGGAACAAACGCTATTTCGACATAAACTACCTATCCAGATTAAAAACAACAAAGCCGATCATTTCACACTTAAATCTATTCGTGTTTGCTCTCCTATCCATTATGAACAACCTGATGGTCATTTAACTTTCGATAAATTATCCTCTATTTTTTTGAGCAATCTGGACCACGATCACAATCAGCCCTGTCATTTGAAGCTCAAAAATCCAGCTTTACCTATTCAGTTCAATCTAACCAAATACGCTGAGCCAGCACAAAGATACTGTCCAGCTGGCGTTTATGAAATAACCATGGAGAACAATAAACCCAGCTTACAAATTTATGCACAAAATTGTTTGCATTGTAAAACATGTGATATTAAAGATCCCTTACAAAATATTGAATGGGTCACACCTGAAGGAGGCAGTGGTCCAAACTATATTAATATGTAATATCATCGCCTCGGATCTCTAGAAAAGAATCAATTTCTTTTAGGTTCTTTTGAATTTTCAAGGTGTTCTTAGGCCCCATCCTAATCATTAACTTCTGAATAGGCGGCAGGGACTCAAGTTCAGGATTGGTGAATTGGTAGCCTTCAGTCATTAATTTGACTTCAACAGGTGCTTGGATAATAGGAGCGCGCAAAATCTCAGCAATCGCGCCCTTAAGTTTTTTTTCAAAACTATTTTGTTCATAACCTAACTCTAAAAAAGCCGCTTCAAATAATGGAGACATTTTTTGATAAGCTTGGATTAATTTAAGTTTATTGATGTTCTCAATTGCTTCAGCGTATAAATCATATCGTCGATAAGTATTTGGATCAATAAACAGAAAATTGCCCACTTGCTGAACCCGAAACGTATCTGATGATGGTCTAGCTGGGCTCAAGTTAGATGAAAATTGTCCTTCTGATATCTCGTTTACAAAACTTACAAACTTCCTAACCATGTTTTCTGAATGCAAGTAAGGCTGCAAGTCCATCCCATTACTCGCATGCTTTAACATCAATTGCATAAATGAATCACTGTTATTTAGCGTAATTTTATGAGATAGATTAACGGAATCAACTACGCTTGCAGTATCATCGTTTGGAATTAAGGTTACACTACCTTCGGGTTCCCACTGAGCCGACAAATCTTTTTTTTTGACAATGGCCTGTTGCGTTGCAGGCTCTTTCGCTTGCATGGCTTCAAAAAATTTAAGCTGTTGCGGTTCATAATGAAAAAAAGCGTAGTTAGCTCCAACAAAAGTCAGCCCTACAAAAGACGCTGTTAGCAACGTCATGCTGAGTTTTTCAGAATGCTTAGGCACTGTCATACCTCTGAACAAGAACCAATATCTTTAATTATAGATCATTTTAACCACGATAATAGGTAATGGGGCAATCTAACCACCGAGCCATTAAGGATTCTATTTTAGTAGGATGTTCTGCCAGCATCTGTTGCACCAGAGATTGTGCAGCGACAATGTGTTTTCGATCACGTACGAGATCAGCTATTTTCATCGCCATCATACCTGTTTGCCTAAAACCTGTTAGCTCGCCAGGACCTCGTAATTCTAAATCTTTTTCGGCCAATACAAAACCATCTTGACTCGCACGCATCATCGCTAATCGTTCTTTTGCGATAGCAGACAAACGCTCTCCGCTTAGTAACAAACAATAGCTGGCTTGGTTGCCTCGACCAATACGGCCACGCAGCTGATGTAATTGAGCCAAACCCAGCCTTTCGGGGTTCTCAATAACCATCACATTAGCGTTTGGAACATCGACGCCAACCTCAATAACGGTTGTCGCCACCAAGATGTGTAGCTCGCCTTGCTTAAACTGCTCCATCACCTGGTGCTTTTCTTTGGAGGCCAGTTTACCATGCACCAAACCAATCTTTAGCTCAGGTAAATCTTCGGTCAATTCCTGCCAAGCCGTTTGAGCTGCCTGCGGCCCTTCAGTTACACCTTCTTCAATCAGGGTGCAAACCCAATAAACTTGAGTCTGCTGAGTAGCGACCAGATGTCGAATACGCTCAACCAGTCGTTTACGCTGAGAAGAAGCAATAAGAGAAGTTGTAATAGGTTGGCGTCCTTGCGGCAACTCATCAATCATGGATACAGCAACATGGGAATATGCAGTCAGAGCTAACGTGCGGGGTATTGGCGTTGCCGTCATCAGTAATTGATGCGGCAGATAGTTATGCTGACGCCCTTTTTCAAACAATGCCAATCGTTGCTCCACTCCGAATCGATGCTGTTCATCAATAATAACCAAGGCCAACTGTTGGTATTGAACATCCGGTTGAAAAACAGCATGTGTTCCCACTATCATCTGTGCTTGACCCACTTGTATCTCGTTTAAATGGGTTTGTCTCTCTTTGCGGGTTAAGGAGCCCACCAACAACAAAGGTTCAATCCCAAAAGGTAAAAACCACTTTTTAAAACAAGCCGCATGCTGTTCAGCTAATAACTCAGTCGGCGCAAGTAATACGACCTGATAGCCTTGTTCCAGAACATGTAATGCGCTCAGCGCTGCGACTAAGGTTTTTCCTGACCCCACATCACCTTGGACTAAGCGCATCATGGGACGCTCTTGATGCAAGTCATGCTGAATTTCATTCATAACACGCACTTGTGCATTCGTTAAAGTAAAAGGCAGCGAAGCAAATAAAGTGTTAGCATACTCAGATGTAGGTAAGGGTAAAGGGTACGCACATTGCTCACTAGGTGGCTGATGTAAACAATGAATCCCCAATAGATGAGCAGCCATTTCCTCCACAATTAAGCGTTCTTGAGCAGGGTGCGAAAAATCCGTGATGGCTGCATGCGACTCAGCGCACGGGTGATGCAGAGCGCATAACGCATCGGTAAACGATAAGCCATGGAGTCTCATCTCAACTGGCAATAAATCGGGGATCGGCGTTGCCTTAAACAGCAATAACGCTTGATGCATCAGCTTGCGGAGATGAATTTGGCTAAGTCCTTCCGTTAAAGGATAAAAAGGCGTTAATGTTTGACTAGATGATGTTTGACTACCGTCTTCCAATGTATAATCAGGATGCATCATTTCAAATAAATTAGTTTGTTCCGACCACTTGACTTCACCTGAAACTTTAACAATTTGACCGACTACAAAGGCTTGGCTGTTGCTGTAATTAAAGAACAGCAAACGCATGCAACCCGTTGCATCCTGCAACGTTACCAACAATCTTGACCTACGTCCGCGATAGAGCGTTGCTTGTGTTACCGTACCGACTACGGTTGCAGCTTCACCATGCAGTAGCTGGTCAATAGCCGATACCTGGGTTCGGTCTTCATACTTAACAGGTAGGTGTAAAATTAAATCCTGTAGCGACTGTAAATGTAATTTTTTAAGCTTGGCAGCAACCTTAGAACCGACGCCGCGAAGCTGCGTCACATGATGATTTTGTACCAACAACACGAAAGCCTCTGCTTATGTATCACACTCATATCATATCAAAATTTTTGAAGAGGTACACGCAGGTTGTGTTATCTTTTTAGTTGGGAATGAGATCAGCTTCCCAAACAATGACCCAACCGCGAAGCGTCGCCACTTGACTCGAATAACGATTTTCTAACACGTGGCGTTTGATTTTTAATGTAGGCGTTAACGCGTCATTTTCAACTTCCCAGTGCTCCTTAACGACCATGATGGCACCAATTATTTCATGGGATTCTAAATCTGCATTGATATTTTCCAGCGTTGTTTTTAAAGACAATCGAATATCTTCTTTGCGCTCTTGTTCCGCTGCTTCGGACAATTGAACCAAGGCAATAGGATATGCCAAACCTGATCCAATCACACAAACCAGTTCTATGTGTGGGTTTTTTGATAACTGCTTTTCTATTGGCACAGGTGAAACAAATTTACCCTTCGTCGTCTTAAAGTTATCTTTGATACGTCCTGTAATATGAACATAATTATCCTGATCAATTTCAGCACAATCTCCGGTACGAAAGAAGCCTTGTTCATCAAAGCAGGCCGACGTTGCTTCTTGTTGCTTATAATAACCCATCATGAGTCCACGACTACGAAACAGCAACTCACCATCCACAATTTTGACCTCGCAACCTTGGCCTGGATGACCAACCGTGCCAATTTTATCGGCTCTAAAAGGATGATTGATGGTCGCATATGCACTGTTTTCAGTCATACCCCACGCTTCACTGATGTTCAGCCCTATACGCCGGTACCATTGCAAGGTGGCGGGAGAAATTGGCGCTGATCCACAACCTAGTAAACGGGCTGAACTTAACCCAAGTTCGTCTCGAATTCTTTTTGCTACCACATAATTAACCAAAGGAATCGACAATAAGATATTTAGTTTATTTAAGCCAATTTTTTCAATAATGTTTTTTTGGAAAATTGTCCATAAGCGTGGTACAGATAAAAATAGGGTCGGAGACGCTCGTTTTAAATCCGAGACAAATGTGCGTAAACTTTCAGTAAAACATACCGTACAGCCCGAATATAGTGAGGTTCCCTCTATATACACGCGCTCTGTGATGTGTGCCAACGGCAAATACGAAAGAACGCGATCATTTGACTGCATCAAAATATCCGCTGATGCAACTGAACATGCCCAACAATAGCTACTAAAGTTGTGAACCGCACCTTTGGGATAACCCGTACTGCCAGAGGTATAAATTATAGTCATCACCTGCTCCATCTCTGGCATAGCATAATGCTCAAGGGGCTGACCTAAATTTTTAATTTGTGGCCAATGATACTGACATTGCATGGTTTCATAAGGCAATGACAACCGCATGACTTCTTCACCAATACCATTTTCCTGGTCGGCCCAAGAATCAAGCTTGCCAATGAAAATAGCCTTAGATTCACTGTGTTCTAGAACATATCGAATCGTATCGGTATTTGCTGTTGGATAAATGGGGACGCTGATATAGCCACCCATCATCAGCGCAAAATCAATAATAAACCATTCTGCGCAGTTCTTGGAT
>JADHND010000100.1 GCA_016779685.1 Shewanellaceae bacterium
AACTGCAACAATTGCTGACTCACTTCAACCACAGGTAAAGTGCCGTCTAGCACATGAAACTGAGGTTTGTTGTCCCAATCAGCTTGTTGATAATAACTCACCAAAGGTTTGGTTTGAGCATGGTAGACTGCCAAACGGTCTCGAACAGTGGCTTCTTGATCGTCTGGTCTAATCACCAACGGTTCTCCCGTCACGTCATCGATGCCTTCTGCTAGAGGCGGGTTATACACCAAGTGGTAGACCCGACCTGAGTTCGGGTGAACCCGACGACCACTCATCCGTTCAACGATGACATCATCGGATACTTGAAACTCAATGACATGATCGCAGTCAATCGCTAACGCTTTCATACTGTCTGCTTGGGCAATGGTTCTGGGCACCCCATCTAACAAAAAGCCCTGAACACAATCAGCTTGCGCTACACGCTCTTGCACTAAGGCAATGATCAAATCATCTGAGACCAACTGACCTGCATCCATCACGGCTTTGACCTGCAAACCCAACTCAGTTTGCTCACGGATGGCTTGGCGTAACATATCACCCGTTGATATTTGAGGAATGTTGAATTGTTCCGTCAGAAATTGTGCTTGAGTTCCTTTACCAGCACCTGGAGCACCTAATAAAATAATACGCATGAAAAAACCTACATATAACAGATTGTTCAACGGCAATGGCGGTGCATTGCCTAGAAACAACAGGATTAACAATTCTTTATTGTCAAAGACTATACAGCAAAACCCGCATACCAACAACCCGAAATCCAGCTTGCCGATATACCTTCATTGACTACGACAGGCTTAATGCATCAATCCGTATAGTTTTTGACGATATGATCGAGCCACTGCATCCGTTGCAGCAAGCGTATTAAGCAAATTTAAAAATTCTGCTTTCATTTCACCTTCCGCAACATTGAGATCCAGCGCTAACGGCTGCCACATCAACTCCAAAGCTTGTTGAACGCGGCCAGCACCCGCCAAAGCTTTTGCATAAGCCAACAACACAGTTAAATCATCGGGTTGATCGGCATGCGCTTGGGCCAATTGCTTCAGTGCCGGCGTTTCCGTATTCGCCAAAGCTTCGTCAAGCTGTGCTTGGCAGGCGGCCAACTGCTCATCCGACAACACCGACTGTGCATGGTCGACCCAATGCTGGGCATCGTCTAAAGCTTGTGCTTGCAATAAAGCATCAAACAAAGCCAAACCTAAATCCGGTTGGAGCGATTCCTGAAACGCTTCTTTTAATAAGAGGATGGCGCCATCAAGATCACCTTGTTGTTGTTTATCGATAGCTTGCTGCCATTTGATTTTCCAAGCTTCTGGTAAATATTTTTGCAACAGCGTGTCAAGCTCGGCTTCGGTTTTGTCTCCAAAAAACCCATCGATGGTTTGTCCATTTTGTAAGAGGATAACCGCTGGCAAACTTTGCACTTGAAAGTATTGTGCCATCTGAGGCTGCGCATCACAATCGACTTGTGCTAAAGTAAGCTGGCCTTGATAGCGTTGCGTCATCGTATGCAACAGCTGATTCATGGCTTGGGATTCAGGTCTGTGCTGCGCAAAAAAACTAAGCGCTACCACCACTTGATTGGAGGCACCAACCACCTGCTGAATATTGTCTACAGTGACGTCAACGACGGCTTCTAAAACTTGTTCCATAAGCAACTCTTTTTTGATAATTCAACTATTTTTGATAGAAAAAAAGCAGGGCTATTGCCCTGCTTTCTATTGTAATTAATTGCTTATGCTAATTCTAGCCATAATTTATTTAATTGTTTAATAAAGTTGGATGGATCTTCTAGGCTACCACGCTCAGACAATTGCGCTTGTGCCAACAACATTTCACTCCACTCTTTGAACTTGGCTTCATCCTGCTCAGCTTCTAGCTTGGTTACAATCGGATGAGTTGGATTCAGTTCCAAGATACCCTTTGCAGGTGGCACGGATTGTCCCGCAGCTTGCATCAGTTTCATCATCTGGCTGGACATTTCATCGTCTCCAGTGACCAAGCAAGCTGGGGAATCGGTCAAGCGAGTGGTCACTCGGACTTCTTTAACCTGCTCACCCAAGACGTCACTGATACGCTTGACGAAGCTTTCAGATTCATTGGTGATCTTCTCTTGCTGCTGCTTGTCTTCTTCATTTTCAAGCGCACCAAGATCCAATTCACCACGTGTCGCTGACTGGAATGATTTACCATCAAACTCGGTTAAATGCCCCATCATCCATTCGTCGATACGCTCTGACAACAAGAGAACTTCAATACCTTTTTGACGTAAAATTTCTAAATGTGGGCTGTTTTTCGCTGCTTGATAGCTGTCCGCCACGATGTAATAAATTTTTTCTTGTCCTTCAACCATGCGACCGACATAATCTTCTAGGCTGACATTCGCCAATTCAGAATCAGTGTGGGTTGACGTGAACCGCAACAATTTAGCGACTTTTTCGCGGTTCGGCATATCTTCCGCTGGGCCTTCTTTTAACACGTTGCCGAACTCTTGCCAAAATGTTTGGTATTTCTCAGCATCGTTCTTCGCCAAACCTTCTAGCATGCTCAAAACCCGCTTAGTCAGGGCGGCACGCATTGACTGAGTGACCTTGCTGTCTTGCAGCAATTCACGTGATACGTTCAATGGTAAGTCATTTGAATCCAGCAGACCTTTAACGAACCGTAGATAAGAAGGCATAAACACTTCAGCGTCGTCCATGATGAACACGCGCTGAACATAAAGCTTCAATCCATGTTGACGGTCACGGTTGTACAAATCCCATGGCGCTTTGGCTGGAATGTATAACAAGCTGGTGTATTCATGTTTACCTTCAACGCGATTGTGGCTGTACTTAACCGGATCAGCATAATCGCTGGCAATGTGCTTATAAAATTCGTGGTATTCTTCTTCGCTGATGTCAGCTTTGCTGCGTGTCCACAATGCAGTTGCTTTATTGACGACATCCCATGAAGCTTCAACCGCTGGTGCAATGACTTCGCCT
This sequence comes from Shewanellaceae bacterium, assembly GCA_016779685.1. GTDB lineage: Bacteria > Pseudomonadota > Gammaproteobacteria > Enterobacterales > Shewanellaceae > UBA2521. The sequence continues at coordinate 2,988 of JADHND010000100.1, forward strand.
TTATCATCTTTTTTTTCTTCTTGTGCTTTGGTGAAGAACTCAACGGGCACTGAAATATGATCAGAGTATTTAGTGATAATAGAGCGTAAACGGTAGTCATTAGCAAATTCAGTTTCTTCTTCACGTAAGTGCAAAATGATCTCAGTACCACGCTCTACTTTGTCGATGTTCGCCAAGGTAAAATCGCCTTCGCCTTCAGATACCCACTCAATGCCAGTGCTGGCTGCTTGACCTGCGTAACGAGTGCGCACAGTGACTTTATCAGCTACGATAAACGCAGAATAGAAGCCCACCCCAAATTGACCAATTAACTGAGAATCTTTAGCGTTGTCGCCACTTAAATTTTTGAAGAACTCAGATGTGCCCGATTTCGCAATCGTACCTAAATTCGCAATCACGTCATCACGGGTCATCCCGATACCATTGTCACGGATGGTGATGGTTTTGGCTTCTGGATCCGCTTCAATACGTACCTTCAAATCGCCATCGCCTTCAAATAAACTGTCGTCTTGGAGGGCTAAATACCGTAGCTTGTCCGCTGCATCTGCGGCATTGGACACCAACTCACGCAAGAAGATCTCTTTGTTGGAATACAAAGAATGAATCATTAAGTTAAGTAATTGCTTTACTTCGGTTTGAAAACCGTGGGTTTCAACTTGAGACATGTGTGCTCCTATCGTACGTTTAAATCATGTCATGTTTCGATAAATAGAGATATAAGGACAGACACCCGTGATTTCAAGAGTGGAATTCAAATAAATTTGAAAAAATAGGCTGATAATGGCATCTGCGGCCATACTTGAAAGCACGTGTAAAGATGATGATGCCTGGTTACGCCTGCAACGGGGTAATTTATTCGTCTGAAGTAAAATCTGGATAGGCTGTGTTGATTTTAAATACTTGATTTAAGTAGCATTTAAAATGGTGCCCGGGGCCGGACTTGAACCGGCACGAGGTTACCCTCGAGGGATTTTAAATCCCTTGTGTCTACCAATTCCACCACCCGGGCAACGGATGCTCTATTTGAGAACGTGGAGGGTCTCGTTGTTGAACGAGACAGAGCGGATTTTACGTCAAAAACCACAGATGTCAACGGTATTTTGATCCTGCTGGTTTGAGTGCTTGTTTTTCCACCACACTTGGTGCTTAGGCTTGATTCAAATCTGGCCAAGCATCGCGGATATACGCTAACATCGATACCAGGCTGAGTAGCATCGCCACATAAATCAGCACATAGGCAAATTCGACCATCCAGGGACTTTGATGCCATAGAAAAGCAATAATAGCTGACATTTGCACCACTGTTTTTAATTTACCCACCCAAGAAACCGCTATGACTTGTCCCTTGCCAATTTCAGCCATCCACTCACGCAAGGCTGAAATAATAATTTCTCTCACAATTAACACCACAGCTGGTAGGGCAAAATACCAAGTTGCATAATCGCTTGCCAACAGCACCAACGCTGTCGCCACCATGACTTTGTCCGCAACCGGATCTAGGAACGCCCCAAACCGAGTAGATTGATTCAACACTCGGGCTAAGTAACCATCTAAAACATCGGTGCAAGCTGCCAGAAAAAAGACAAAGGCAGAGGCAATTGCCGACCAAAGTGTCGGCATATAAAAAATTGCCACAAAAACGGGAATCAACAAAAAGCGCATTAGGGTGAGCGCAACGGGTACATTTAAAATCATAAGCTTTTTTTATTTTTCAACATAATCATCTATCATGCCCGAAAACAATCAGCGCTGCAATGCGTCAAAGATAATTTGTGCTAATTCATCGCTAATACCGGGTACTTGTTTCAATTGCGTTACACTCGCTTGATGTACTTCTTGAATCCCCCCTAAATATTGCAATAACTTTTGCCGCCGCTTCGGACCAACGCCAGGTATCGATTCCAAGGTTGAGGTGTTGCGTTTTTTTTGACGGGCTTGGCGGTGCCCCGTGATGGCAAATCGATGGCTTTCATCGCGGATCCATTGTACCAAATGTAGGCCGGGATCATCGGCGGCCAAACGCACGGTTTCATGGCTCCCTGCAAAAATGAGTTTTTCAAGGCCGGCTTTACGCCCCTCCCCTTTAGCAACCCCAATAATAAAAGGTCTTTTTTCCACTTCTGGGATGGCCTCTGCTAAGACGGCTTCTGCGACTTTGAGCTGACCGATGCCACCATCTATGAACAACAAATCTGGTAACTGGCTGGTGTCCTGATAACGCTTCGTCAAGGCTTGACGCATCGCTGCATAATCATCGCCGCCCTGAATGCCTTGAATGCGATAACGTCGATAATCACGATTAACTGGTCCGGTCTCGTCAAAGACCACACACGAGGCCATCGTTGCCTCTCCTTGAGTGTGACTGATGTCGAAACATTCCAAACGCTTTATCGGTTGCGTCCACTCTAATGCGGCCTCTAATGCCTGTAGTCGAAAAACAACCGTGTTGTTTTGATCCAGCTTGGCTTGTAACGCGTGGGTGGCATTGGTTTTAGCCAAGCGAATAAAGTTAGCGCGATCCCCTCGCACCTGCGTTTTAAAAACCAAGGGGTGCTCAAGCTTTTGCCGCATCGTCTCTTGGAGCACAGCCAAGTCGGCAAATTCTGTTGCCAACAACACTTCTTTAGGTAAGTTTTGACGCTGCTCATGGAGGTAAAACTGCACCACAAACCCACGCATCACATCCAGCATCTCGGTATGTGGCGGAATCTTTGGATAGTAATGGCGATGACCCAATATTTTACCTTGACGAATAAACATCATATAAACGCAGGCTAAGCCATGCTCATAAGCTAAGCCGATTACGTCCATGTCGCCATCCAAACGCGAAACTTCTTGTTGCTCAACCACAGTGGTAAGTGCTTTGATTTGATCACGAATACGCGCCGCTTGTTCGTAAGCTTGAGTCGTGGCGGCCGTCTCCATTTGTGTCACCAGCTCGGTGATAACCTGCTGGTTTTTACCTTTTAAAAACAAGGTCACCAATTTCACTTGAGCAGCGTACGCCTCATCAGTGACATAACCGGGCACACAAGGGGCCAAACAGCGTTTGATTTGATATTGTAG
>JADHND010000101.1 GCA_016779685.1 Shewanellaceae bacterium
GATACTTTATTTATTTAATTAACGCTTGGTTAACGTGAAACTTGTCGCTGCTATTTGGTAGTCAGTTTATTTTTCATTGAACTTAACAACGACTAATCTTAATTTAATGTTAACATAAGTCATCCCATGTTTTCTATTTATCTTTTTTTACAAATCCATAAATTTACATTTTTATAAAGTTTTTTTAAAAGATTATATATATCCATGCCAGGCACTTAGTCCCGAGCATAAGATCATTGTAAGTGCGGGATTGACCCTGCATAATTGTCGATGGAGTACCCTGAGGCGCCATGCATGGCTGAGCGGATGCACCGCGCAGTTTTTCAATGCCGACCGCTACAAAATACATCAATCCGCCGAAGCTCATCAAGCAGACGACATCAGCTTAGCCGTAGCTGAATAAGATTAAGGCGGCTTTGTGACCATGTTTCTCAGCATCATAGCCAATAAACAACCCGCCAAAAGGACTGGCTAAATAGCGCACTATAAAGGACAGCCAAGTGAATAAAAGGGCACATGCCCCAAAGTTCAATTCAGGAAAAAATGATGGTTGATATAAAATTGCAGCGACATAAACCACAATGTCATCATATTAAAACGAGCTCGCAAAACCAATAAAGGCTCGTTTTTTCCAAGTCAATTGTGACATCACAGCTTTCTTGTTGTTCATTTAAACGATTTCTTTTTTAGGTTGTGGTTAAATCGGACGCACTGTTTGCATACAGGCACCCAACACCCCACAAGCATTTAATTGAGCCAGCATATCTGGTAGGGTCATGGTAGGCGAGCCAAGCTTACATTTGATGTTGTAAATGGCTTTATGCACTGCCATTTCAGACACCTGATAACCCGCCGCAATGTCCTTGTAAGGTCGTTTTAACACCAGATGCTGAATGTAGGCTTGTTCTTTACCGGTCAGAACCAGATCACCAAATCGCGCTTTTTGAAACACAAAAGGTTCTGCCTTTGGCTCATCATCAAAACGCAGATGTTTTTCAAGTAAAGCATCCCTATTTTCGAGTTTCAACAACGTCTTAGGTTTGTATTTTTTGACCTGTAAAGCTTGATAAGAGAATGCATGGATCCAGTGTTTCAGCTGATAGATATGTTGCAGCTGTAATTCGTGATGACCAACGATGACATACATTTCAAAGCCATGTTTCGTTTTCAGCGTCCAGTCCAGCATATGTAACTTGGCATCCGGTGCCCTAAATTGACACTCCAGTTGATACAAAGGTTCGGCTGCCGACCAATGACGTAAGCCATGTTGCAGACGTGATGCCATGTTTAAATGATGTTTTTTTTCCATAAACTCGCAATACAAATCATAATGACAGGCCATCGGCAGATAAGTGTTGTCTTTTAAATCGATGACATTACAACCAAAAACATCAATACCTAAATGACTCAGATGTTGATCGACCCAAGTTTTGGTGTTTTCAGCAATATATTTGATGTTTTTATAATGGATGTGCATTTAATCTTCCTTAATGAGGATGAAGCATCGGTGTGCGCTCACCTTCTCTGATCATGCGTGCATGATACTTTTTTTAATTTTTTTATTTTTTTCATTGATCGCATCAACACTGGGTTGATGTTGTCGCCGCTGTTTGGTCGATCGCCAATCTTGATGGGGTGATGGCGCCAGGTAAGAAGGGTGGTGTTGGCGGTGACTGCAATGGACTTGGCTAACGATACTCTGAAGTTAAGGTTTTATCTTGATAACCGCATACTTTTATCCTTACCATCCATTATCATATCAAATAACAATTTAGTTGGGTAGAGGTTTAATGCCGGCTTAAAGCACCTCAACCATTTCTAATTCAAGCCAGGCTAATACCCACATCATATCCTTTCAATCATCCAACGTACCATGGTATTTCAATTCCCAGGCATCGTTTTCACCATCTTGGTCCGTATCCATAGTACCATCTATGGTGAGGTTATCGAGGGTGGCGTAGGCTGTCAGTTCATCGCTTAGGTGCGGTGCTTCTTGTCGAAACACCCATTTTAATTGCACCCGCCCTTGGGCAGGTAAGGCAAAACTGATTTGTCTTGGCTTGAGGCTGTTGTGGCGTTGCCATTTGAGTTCATCGTTGATGTAAAACGCATAGGTGTTGCGATAGCTATGGTGTAGACTCACCTCAAAGCTGACCATGCCACCGGAGCTGATAAACTCGGTGGTTAAAGCCGCAGCTTCACCTGGTTGAAGGCAAAGCTGCTGACGCACATAGCGCATTGTATTGGCTGGGGTGAGCAGACCACGCTAATGTAAATAAAGTGGCTAACAAATTAAATTTAAGTCGAGACACCAGATAGGCCTCTTTGGGTACTGCTTAGTATATCAAGTTTACAAAATCTTGACCAAAAACGCAATTGAACAACAAGACGCGCTCGGCGTCTTGTTGCTGTCATTGTGATTGAACGCTGGGCAAAGTCCAGCTTGGCTATATTATTCTGTCGCAGCAGGTGCGTTAGGCACACTGGGCGCAGCTGATTTAGCCAAAGACTTCCGATAACCCGCTTGGAACGCCGCTATAAAATAAGCATTGGCTTTTTCAAGGTTGGTATCCACCCCTTGGCCATTTTGATAAAGTTCACCTAGGCGCTGGAGCGCTTGTGGTCGATACATGTTAAAATCAGCGGCCACCACTTTTTGATACCATAAATGGGCTTCGGTATCGTCTTGAGCGACCCCTTGTCCCAAATGATAGGCTTCAGCTATCCAGTAATAAGCATCGATGTGCTTGGCGGCGGCGGCTTTTTCCAACCACGTAAAGGCATCTGCTGCCGCGGTTTCGGTCAATTGCGCCTTCAGCAAGGCATGATACAATTCCAATTGGGCGACCAAGTGATTTTGTTCAGCGGCTTGTTGAAGCCAATCGATGCCGGTTGCAACATCGATGGGTACCTGTAATCCATATAAATGCATGAGACCCAGTTTTCGCATCGCTGGCGCAAACGAACGGTCGTTCGCCAAAGCTTCTAGCATCGCCGATGCTGGTTCCTCGGCTCCTTGTTCCAACAGCGACTGTGCCAATTCAAACGACAAGGGCGCTTCTTTGATCTGATATTGGGCAATGGCGGTTTGATTAGAAAGCAGCGGTGGCATGCCCATACTGATTTCTTTGCTGTCCTCCCAGCCATCCCCATCGGTATCAGCTTGGTTGGGATCGGTGTGATGATCGTATTCCTGTTGATTGGAGAAGCCATCATCATCAAAATCCCGACCGGCATTGCCTGCATTGACCTGGTCTAAGCTATTAAAATATTTGAATTCCCAAGCATCATTAAAACCATCTAAATCACTGTCCATTTGCCCCGATATTTTAAGGTTATCCAACCGAACGCGATCTTTAATGGAACCTGTGGCCAATTTTTTTTCATAAACCCATTTGAGTTTGACGCGTTCGCCGGCAGCGGGCAAGGGAAAGCGCAATTGATATTGTCGGGTGGTTTCGTCATACTCAATCATCGACTGCTCATTGATATAAAAAGCAAAGACGTTACCGACTTGGCCTCGAACGAAAATATCGAAACTAACGTAGCCCCCTTGACTGATAAATTCGGTGCTTAAGATAGAAGATTGACCTTCTTCAAGCAGCGGCGTTGCCAACATCCGGTTCGACCGACCTTTCATAGTCACGACCTTCCATGCTGGCGTGGTTTCGGATTGCCAGATATCGGGCATCTGTAGCGGCTTGTTAAAATTAAAAACCGTGGTGGTTGTAAAAACCTCCTCACCATCTGAACTTGAAGAGCTTGACCAGGTGTCTTGCATTGCGAATGCTTGAGTAGATAACAATGAACCAATGCACAATGCGAGTGTTGTTTTTTTCATACTTTAACCTTTTGTTGATGAATTTAAAAGGAATGCCATCATTGTCACGTTTTCCAACGTCCAACCTGCTCCTTTCCCGTAAAACGACAAAACTTCAACTGACAGCCAGTACTTCAAATATTGCGTGACTTTTTGTGACGCAATTTAACAATTTTTATTGTTTTTCCATCGTATTCACATATTTAATTAAATTCAAGTTATTTTTTACACAAGTAGCTTGAAAAAATGAATTTTTTGAACTATGAGACCTAATTTTATCAGGAAAGTCGTTTCAACCTGTCATAGGGTTATGGCAAAATTTTTGAATACGCGTAAAAAATCGCCAACCCAGATCAAGCGAAGTTAATTTTTTGTTAAATAACGGTCTATTTCATGGGACTGGATGTTGGTTTAGCGGAAACCACGATGGACAAGATGTCGTGAAGCAGGTTTATCAATCGACCCAATCCATGTGATCTTGTCGGGTAATCGGATCAGAGGGCATATCTGTTATTTAAGTGTTTATTTTAAGTTTGATAATAATGTAAAATAAATAACTTTCCAGCCATTATTTTAATATTCTTCATGACTATGTCATACTTTCTGCGCTTTAAATCATTTTGTTTAAATATTGTTTTGTTTATGTTATTTTTTTGCTGTTCGGCACAGGGCGTTTCGTTGGCCGAATTAAATCAATCTGACATCACACAACTTAAACCCATCGATTTGTTAACCCGATGGCGGCAATCTAAAACGAGATCGCGCTCTAAATTAGAGCTTAATCATGTACAGCAAATAAAATCTCAAGCCTTAGCCGGTGACCACCGTACCTTAGAAATCTATGTTAAGTATTTACAACAACGTGTTGTTCCCAATAACTTAAACTACTGGCAGCCCATCATCCTGAACTTTCTGGAAAACATCGATGAACCATTCGCCAATCCTAAGTACGCCTATTGGCTGGCTCAATTAAATCTTCTTGTGAAGCGATATCCTGAAGCTATTGCGCTTTTGGCTCCACACAGTGAAGCTAAACATATACCCAGCCTCTGTGCACTCAGTGCCGTATTAACCCAGACCGACATCATGCGCGCAAGCGAAGCAGCCAACTTAGCCCATCTGGCTCAGACGATCACCAGCACCCCTTGTGCAGAAGCCATCGATGACATGCAGGTGTTGCTGCGCTTGGCACTCGCCATCGAATATCCGCTTGATCTGCCGCTGTCCGTGAAAGAACTCTCCTTATTAGATGAGTACGCTCGCTATCAGAACGACCCTCAACCTTATCATCAATTACAATTTGCCATCGCATTATATAAACAAGACATGTTTGCGCAGGCATTGCCTGTATTGCAGCTCCTCGCAGACAAGGGCAATGCCGAAGCCGCTTACTATTTGGGCAACATCTATCATTATGGCTTGGCGCATGTCCTCGACATTCCAATGGCTGAACATTACTATCAAATAGGCATCGACCATAAACATCCGCGTAGCTATTATGAAATGGCACAAATGTATGGTGAGTTTTCTCATCTCCCCCAAGATCTCAAGCTGCGGAATGGGTATTATAAAGCAGCGCTGTTGATGGGCGTATCAGAAGCGGCTAAACCCGTCATCTATGACGTATGCCATGGTAAAGAATATCACGATCATGGATGCCAGCATTTAGTCAGAATTATCAACTCAACCAATAAAAACGAAGGCTTTGACGCTGTCATCAGTTATTATTTTTCGTCCTTAGGTATTCAAGGCAACCCTAATATGTATCAACGTCAATTGCGTAGAGCGGTCGAATTAGGTAACCCCAGGGGCAAATTATACGCCATGCTCAAGCAGATGGAAGAACGCCATGTCGTGATTAATCAAAACAATTTAGCTGCTGTTGCCAAATATATACAAGGCTTCTCGCAGGAGTGGTGGTTCTTGAAATTGTGCAATTGGGATCCAATGTGCTTCTATTGAATGCGGGCCAAACCAACCGATGCTGGAGAGCGTTGCTGAGCGCTACGGGCTGTCTTTGGTTTGGCTGATTTGAATCTAGCCCGGATCCAGCGACTCCCTAAGCCATCACCACCATGCCAATGGTGGTGATGTGCGTTAGGGCAGGTCGCCAAGCGAAATTTCGGAGGCAACCATGAGATCACGATCACAACGTTTAAAACCACGATAATTAATC
>JADHND010000102.1 GCA_016779685.1 Shewanellaceae bacterium
CATCCAGAAATACAAATGAATTTTGAATAGAGCGTCCACGCATAAAGTTGACTGATTTAAACTGAATATTGGCTTTTTCCATAATGTAATTCATACTGCACTTAGGATTTTCATCATGTTTATGCAGAACCTCCAAAGTGTCGGTAATACCGGCCAACCATGGCGCCATTTTTTCTTCTTCAGAGCCCGGAAGAAAACCAATAGACTCAGCGATTTCAGGGGTATTTCGGGTCACAATAACCCGCTCATATTGCCGCCGTTCAATCACAGTTTCCAGTGCAGCAGCCATCGCTAAGAGTGTTTTACCACAACCCGCTGGGCCAGTTAGAATCACTAAATCAATATCTGGATCCAATAAGGCTTGTAGCGCCATACCTTGATAGATATTTTTCGGATTCACGCCCCAGGCTTGTTGATGCATCAAGCGCTCTCGCCCCAAATCTTGCAAATAGGCAAAATCACCATCGGTTTTTTTAACCTGCGCACAAAATTGTTCAGTTTCATCCAGAATGTATTGATTAATACAAAGTTGTTCATAAGGCAGTTCGGCTAACGGCACTCGATGCATGGTTTTATCGGCATAGACTTCCGTTTGAACCGATCGTACCATCGACCAAAAATCTCCCGCAAACCTGTCAAATCCTTTAAACAACAAGCGAATGTCATCAATGACTTGGTCGGTTTTATAGTCCTCAACATAACGTAGTCCGGCTCCTTTCGCTTTAAGGCGCATGTTGATGTCTTTAGTCACCAACACGACTTTACGTTCAGCGTATTTGATTTGGAGATCCAGCGCAGTGTTGATAATCAAATTGTCATTGGTATCGCGAGGTAAACCACTAGCGTGGCCTTGTACTTTGTAATCCGGGTAAATAGATAATTTGCCTTGTATAGCGACCGTTTCATTAGGCTGCTTAATAGGGATACCATTTAAGATAGCTTCAGGTGTACCATCACCTAAGATGGTTTCAAGGGTTCGAATTGCAACGCGGGCATCTCGGCTCACATCTCGTTTTCTGTCTTTAATTGAATCAAGTTCTTCGAGCACCGTCATGGGGATCACAACATCATGCTCTTTAAAAGAATAAACAGCCAAGGGTTCATGCAACAATACATTTGTATCCAATACAAATAACTTGGTTGTATCTTTTTCCATAGAAAGCCTCCAAAAATTAATACTTTAATATGAAAAAAGTTGTAAGCTCCTCCTGCGCTTTTTGATTTATTTATAAATTAAGCATGAGCGATACTCAGGTAAATAACCAGTTTTAAATCCAACATTTTTCTAATCACTTCTTATATAAGCACATTTGATGCATCATGGAAAAAAGGGTCAGTACCGCCTTGTTAAAGCGACCTTTAGTCGCTATAACAACCAGAATCGAGGTGCCACAAAAATTTACTGCTGCCACTTTCATCCGACAAGAGGTTGATATATGATAGCGCCGCTTTAAATACAACTACAACGAAGGTCGAGCATACATGGCATACGCATTAGGTCAGCGATGGATCAGCGATACCGAATCAGAGCTGGGATTAGGAACCGTCATTCAAATTAAAGGGCGGATGATCACGCTGCTGTTTTCTGCAACGGGTGTTACCCGGTTATTTTCAATAGAGGGTGCACCGCTAACCCGGGTTATATTCAATCCAAATGATGAAATCAAAAGCCTAGATGAGTGGTCTTTTACCGTTCAACAAGTTGAAATAAACACCAACAACCTCGCCATCTACCACGGTGAACGGACTGACACCCAAGCGCTTGTGACTGTTGAAGAAACCCAAATCCACCACAATATTCGTTTTAATCGCCCTCAAGATCGCTTGTTTACCGGACAAATTGATTCTCTCAAGCAATACTATCTCAGGCATCAAGCACGCTCTTGGGCGCACATAACCGACACCAGCGAAACATTAGGTATGCTTGGCGCTCGCGTCGGCCTCATTCCCCATCAATTGTGGATTGCTCATGAAGTCGGACAACGGCATGCGCCCAGAGTCCTGCTATCTGATGAAGTTGGTTTGGGTAAAACCATCGAAGCCGGGATGATTATCCATCAACAACTGCTAACAGCACGCGCTGAACGGGTTTTAATTGTAGTTCCGGATAGTTTAAAGCACCAATGGTTGGTTGAAATGCTCCGCCGCTTTAACCTCATGTTTTCTATCTTTGACGAAGACAGATGTGCCGATAGTCTCGACGATTTTCAAAATCCATTTGAAACAGAACAGCTCATCATTTGCTCCATCAATCTACTCAAAAAGAAAAAATACTTAGACCAAGCGCTTGAAGCAGAGTGGGATTTGTTGGTGGTGGATGAAGCCCATCACTTGGCATGGCATGCCGACAAGCCCAGTCGTGCTTATCAAGTGATTGAGCGTTTGGCTGCTATCACGCAAGGGGTGTTGTTGCTCACGGCAACCCCTGAACAACTGGGGCATGAAAGTCATTTTGCACGGTTACGCCTGTTGGATCCTGACCGCTTTTACGACTACACTCGTTTTCAGCAAGAAGAGACACAATACGCCAAGATTGCCACACTCGCAGACCATGTGATGCAAAATGCAACTTTAGACACTGCAACCATCGCATCTTTACAGCACTATTTACCTGACCTCGATTTGGCAACGCTCTCGCCTCTTAACGCCGAGTCCCAGACACACATCTTACGGCGGCTGTTAGATCAGCATGGCACTGGACGCTTGCTCTTTCGCAATACCCGCACCTCGATTGCAGGCTTCCCTAAACGAATTCTACACACCTATAGCTTACCTTACCCCTCTCAGTATCAGACCGCAGCCCGCGTCGCCTCAGCTTTACAACCCCTCACTAGCACTAAGCTGATCCAGCACGCATTGACGCCTGAACTGCTATACCAGTCATTTGATGACAGTGAAACGTCTTGGTGGAAATTTGATGACCGAGTGATGTGGTTAAAAAATTGGCTAGCCAGCATGCCACAAGCCAAAGTCTTGGTTATCGCGTCGTTGGCCGAAACGGCGGTGACGCTGGAAGAACATCTGCGCTTAAACGAAGGGATTCGCAGCACCGTCTTTCATGAAAACATGTCCATCCTCGAACGAGATCGCTCTGCTGCCTATTTTGCCGAAGAAGAACATGGCGCTCAAATCTTAATCTGTTCTGAGATCGGTTCGGAAGGTCGTAACTTTCAATTTGCCCATCACTTGGTGTTGCTAGATCTGCCACTGAACCCTGATTTACTGGAACAACGAATTGGGCGTTTGGATCGCATTGGGCAACATCATGATATCAACATTCATGTGCCTTTCTTTGACGGAACCGCCCAAGCAACTCTGTTACAATGGTTGCACCAAGGACTGGATGCATTTGAGCAAACCTGTCCCAGTGCTCAGCAGCTTTACACTGAATTTGAAAGTAAACTCAGTGAACAAATGATCTGTTTAAAAACCTCAGAAATGGACACACTTATTCAAGCAACACAGACACAGCGCCGCGCTTATCAAGCAGCCATGGAGCAAGGTCGAGACAAACTGCTTGAGTTCAACAGCCACGGTGGTACCCGCGCCTTATCTTTAAAAAACAAGCTAGTAGAAGCAGATTCTCCCACAAACTTTGTTGGTTTTATTCTGGATCTGTGGGACTTGTTAGGCATTTCGCAAACCGACCAAGGTGAACAAAAAATTGTTCTTCAACCCAGTGAACGTATGGAATTTGTGTACCCTGGCTTACCCGATGAAGGTTTAACCATCACCTTTGATCGTGAAACAGCACTCAGCCGCGATGACATTGCCTTCATCACACCAGAGCACCCTTTGGTCAAGACTGCTTTCGATTTAATCTTAGGTTCAGATATGGGTACGGCAGCCATCGCCTTGTTAAAAAATAAACAATTACCCGTCGGAACGCTCTTTTTAGAACTGACGTACCTAGCTGATGTGTCCGCACCTAAAAGCAGCCAGGTTTTTCGTTATCTTCCAGCGACGCCGATTCGAATACTCTTAGATCAAGCCGGCAATGACTTAAGTGATAAAGTCAGCGCCAAAACGTTAAATGAACAACTTTCTACCGTCAATCGCCACACCGGCAGTAAACTGGTCAGTGCGTCGCAATCATTGGTATCCCCCTTACTCGAAACAGCCATGCCTCTAGCACAAAGCAAAGGCGCAGAGCTGCAACAGCAAGCACAACAGGCCATGACACAACAGTTGGGTGATGAACTCACTAGACTCAAAACCCTCCAGCGAGTTAATCCGAATATTCGTGATCAAGAAATTACATATCTTGAACAGCAAATGACAACCATAGCGCATTATCTCAGCGAATTTCAGTTAAAATTAGAAGCTATCCGAGTTATTTTGGTCAGCCATACCTAATCTAATCATATTGCAGGCCGCCGCTGACGGCCTGCAATAATAAACCTCTTCATTCCATCTCATCGTCACATATCATGCCCTTCATCACACAAGATTTTTCACTATGTTCTACATAAAAAAAAACTAATTTACAATGTGATTACATAAGGTTTTGTAATGTAGTTGAATATTTAAAAGAGATGTAATTTTAAGCTTTTCACAACCGGAAAAAAAAAGTACTATATGCACCCTATTTTGTTTTTAAAGTGGCGATATGCAAATCGGACCCTTTACACTGGAAAATCCGCTTTTGGTAGCGCCGATGGCAGGTATTTCAGACGAACCTTTTAGAGAACAGTGCTTACATTATGGTGCTGCGATGGCTGTCTCTGAAATGCTGTCTTGCAATCCCAATGTCTGGCAAACAGAAAAATCCCAGAAACGTATGTATCAAGCGAATAGCCGCGGGATTCGAAGTGTACAAATTGTGGGCTGCGATCCAGAACTCATGGCAATAGCTGCACGGCATCATGCAGAAGCTGGTGCTGATATCATAGATATCAACATGGGATGTCCTGCAAAAAAGGTCAACAAGAAATTAGCAGGCTCAGCTTTGCTACAGGATCCTCACCTTGTTGAGCAAATTTTACGGACGGTTGTCAAGGCTGTGACCATACCCGTTACTTTAAAAATAAGAACAGGATGGGATCGAACACATCGAAATGGCATTTACATTGCTGAAATCGCAGAAGCATGCGGTGTACAAGCGTTGACCGTTCACGGTCGAACACGACAAGACATGTTTAAAGGGGAAGCTGAATACGACACCATTCGAGCCATCAAACAAGCGATTAAGATACCCGTTATTGCCAATGGCGACATTGACACGCCTGTTAAAGCCAAGTATGTCTTGGACTACACTGGCGCCGACGGCATAATGATCGGGCGCGCAGCGCAAGGTCAGCCATGGCTCTTTAAAGAAATCTTGAACTACCTCAATACGGGTAACCAAGACACCGTTATTACAACAGTGGAACAACAACAAACCTTGTACACTCATGTGCGTCGAATCCATGCATTTTATGGCGCTTATAAAGGCTTGTTGCATGCTAGGAAACACATCGGTTGGTTCTTTTCCAAAAACAATGCAAAAGAATACCGGGTGCAATTCTATCAAGCACAGACCTTAGAAGCACAACTTGACGTCTTAGCGCGTTATTTTGAAACAGTTTTTAATACAGAAGTAGACTGAGTAAGAGAATAACCATGTTGAATCAAATAAATGACAATAAAACCAAATTAACCGTCGGCGAAGTAACAACTGCTAACGGGACTCGTAGACAGCAACTCCTAAGAGAATCGGTGCAACGAGCAGCTAAAAACTACTTTGCACAGCTAGAAAATGAAGTGCCGACTGAAGTCTATGAGCTGTTTTTAGGTGAAATCGAAGCACCCTTGCTGTCCATTACCATGGAGATATGCCGTGGTAATCAAACTAAAGCAGCATGTATGCTGGGTATCAACCGAGGAACACTACGTAAAAAATTAAAGAAATACAGTAAAAATTAAACCCTTTTCTGGTTG
>JADHND010000103.1 GCA_016779685.1 Shewanellaceae bacterium
TTCGACTTGGTCTTGGGTGTCGTGCAGACCAGCGGTATCGACAATATGCAACGGTAACCCATCAATATGAATAGTTTCTGAAAGGGTATCACGGGTTGTGCCAGCAATGTTGGTAACAATGGCTCTATCGTGTCCAGCTAACGTGTTGAGAAGGCTAGATTTACCAGCGTTAGGGCGCCCTACAATGACGATATTCATGCCTTCTTGGATAAGAGAGCCTTGTTGTGCATCAGTTAGGATGTGTTTGAGATGTAATAAGATGTTGTCGAGTTGAGAAGTTACAGTGCTATCGCTTAGAAAATCAATTTCTTCTTCTGGAAAATCGATAGCGGCCTCCACAAACATGCGTAGTGCGGTCACTTGCTCAACCAACTCATTCACTTGTTTTGAAAACTGTCCTTGGAGTGATTGTGTTGCGTTGTAAGCTGCTTGTTCTGACGTTGCTTCAATGAGATCTGCGATGGCTTCGGCTTGCGCTAAATCAATTTTTTGATTTAAAAAAGCGCGTTGTGAAAATTCACCGGGTTGCGCCGGGCGAACGTCCGATACCGATAAAGCGGCTTGCATAATCATGTCTAGAACAACTTGTCCGCCATGGCCCTGTAGTTCTAAAACATCTTCACCTGTAAAAGAATTGGGGCCTTCAAAAAAAAGTGCGATCCCTTGATCAATAGGGGTCTGCTGTGCATTGTTGAAGGTAAGATGTTGTGCAAGCCTTGCGGGTGGGCATCTTTTTAAAATGAGCTGAGCCACTGCTCGAGCTTGAGGACCCGATACACGGATAACCCCGATGCTTGCCTGACCAGGCGCTGTGGCCTGAGCCACAATGGTGTCGTTAATTAGCATATGTTTGAACTTCTTGAACGAAGCGACAACCTTGAGTTGTCGCTTGGTGATGATTTTATTTTAAGCCTTTTTTCTCTAAACTTCTGTAGATAAAGAGTTGCTGACCAATGGCAACTATATTACCTATTAACCAGTACAACACCAATCCAGATGGGAACCATAAGAAGAAGATAGTGAACATAACGGGCATATACTGCATGACTTTTTGCTGCATGGGATCCAAGCTGGCTGCGGCAGGTTGTAATTTTTGCATGACCCATGCAGATAGCCCCATGAGTAGAGGGAGCACATAGTAGGGATCTTGCACGGATAAGTCCTTAATCCAGAATACAAAAGGCGTATGCCTTAACTCCACGCTTTCAAGTAAAACCCAGTACAGCGCAATGAAAATCGGCATTTGTAAAAGCATCGGCAAACATCCGCCCATTGGATTCACTTTTTCTTTTCGATAAAGCTCCATCATAGCTTGTCCCATTTTCTGACGGTCTTCCCCAAAGCGTTCTTTTAACTTTTGCATTTGTGGCTGCAAGTTTCTCATTTTAGCCATAGAGACATATTGAGCTTTGGTTAGGGGGAACAATAACATCCGTACAGTGAGGGTAATTAAAATAATCGCCAATCCCCAGTTAACGGTGATGGACTGGAAGAATGTTAGCAATGCGTGGATAGGGATAGCTAGCCACCATAAAAAGCCATAGTCAACGACTAAGTTCAGGGATTCCGATAATTCCTCTAAATCAGCTTGATTTTTGGGACCAATATATAGAATTGAGTCAATGACTTCAGTGCTTTTAGGGGCAACTTGGATAGGAGGACTGCGAAAGCCAATATGTGCGATGGTGTTGTTTTTGACCATCGAATAAAATTTATTTTGACTATTGTGATCTGGCACCCAAGCGGAGACAAAGTAATGCTGCAATAGCGCAACCCAGCCACCTTGTGTTTGTTCATGTAGATTTTCGTCTTGCATGTCTTCAAAGCTATATTTCTTAAAGCGTTGCTCAGCTGTTGAGTATGCTGCACCCGTATAGGTTGGCATCATCATGCTGTCGTTAGTTGCTTTGATTGTTTCTTTTAATTGACCATACATTTGTAGATTTAAGGTCTGAAGACTGTTGTTTTGAATAAGAAATGCGACATGAATATCATGGTGATTGCGGGTAAAGGTATATATTTTTTGGTAGTTAACCTGATTGATCTTGGTATATAAAGTGACTTTCAGTGTATCTTGATTTTTATCTAAAATATATTGTTGGCGATCCGAGGTGTACTGAGCTCGTCCTCGTTGCTTATCAATGCCATGCTCTCCAATTAAGCCACTTTGTGCAATGTAGACATGTTCTTTGGATTGATTGAGCATCACAAACGGGTCTTGCTTGTCAATTTCCTTTTTATGTTGTTTCAAGGCCGCATAGACTATATCTCCGCCCTGTGGGTTAATTTTGATGTGGAAAGTATCCGTTTTGATATCAATTAAGTTTGCTGGGGAAACCGGCTGAATGGCAGGAGAGATATCATTTTCGGGGATATCAAGATCTGCTCTCGTAGCTGTGTTATCGTTTGTAGCAAAGATGGTTTGATTGTTGATTGGGGTTTTGTCATCTGTCCATTGTAACCAAGCAAAGATACTGACCATGATGAGACCAATAAGGAAGAAATTGCGCTGAGATTCCATAGTTTCTTTTTACACCTACTTTTTTAGTTGAGGTACAGGATCAAATCCACCTCGATGAAGTGGATGGCATTTAAGGATACGTTTTATCGCCAACCAAAGACCCTTTAGGCTACCAAACTTTTTCACAGACTCGATGGCATAGCTTGAGCAACTGGGGTAAAAGCGGCAATTAGGTCCCATTAAGGGACTGATGCATTTTTGATAGCCTCGGATGCATAGGATTATGACGCGTTGTATCGTTTTTTTATCTTTAACCATAATTTTATCATGACTTGATGAAGTTCAGCAGAGCTCAGTTCCTGAGTGCCTTTTTTACTGATGGCCACCATGTCAATAGGGGGTAGTGAATATTGGTGGCGGCGAAAGCTGTCTCTGATAACTCGTTTAATAAGATTACGTTGATAAGCTAGTTTGACACTTTTTTTACTAATTGCAAGACCTAGCCTAGGGTGTTTTTTATTATTTTGTGTGATGAGAACGGTAATTTTCTCGGAAGATATTCGTATAGGACGGTTAAAGACGTTGCTGTATTCTGAGGGAGTTAGCAAGCGTAACTCCCTGCTGAATGCGTTTAGACATACTTGCGTTTTCATTACACAGTTAATCTAGCACGTCCTTTAGCGCGACGACGTGCTATAATTTGTCGACCACTTTTAGTCGCCATACGAGCACGAAAACCGTGAGAACGCTTACGCTTCAAGTTGCTTGGTTGATATGTGCGTTTACTCATTTTATATAACCTTTAATTTAGGGTGTTAACTTAATATACGTTGTTTTATGAGCGCGTGAGCTAGATTAGCCCCGGATCATAGAACACAAACGAGCTATTCTACATAATTATCTAGCCACCGTCAACCTATAGATCCGGTTGAATTTTAGTCTAAAACAACAATTTATCTGTGGATAACCTTGTGAATTGAATTAACGTTTGGTGGCAATACTCGTGTTGACTTGAGCTGACAAGATTCATAAAAATGCCGATTTTCCTATGTAAGTTATTGTTATTTTTTTATATTTTTCTTTTTCTTTGGTTGGTTGCATGTGCCGAACTGTGTTTGATAAGCTGTTTTTAAATCTGTTGATAATTTTTTAATTACTTATAGCGATCACGCAGTCAAAGCTGTAGAATATGCCTATTAAAGTTGTTTTTTATGATGGTTAGGAGATCGAATCGTGGCGTTATCGCTTTGGAGTCAGTGCTATGAAAAATTACAAGATGAATTGCCTACTCAGCAATTTAGTATGTGGATTCGACCCCTCCAAGCGGACGTTATCGATCAAACATTGGTTTTGTATGCTCCAAACCGTTTTGTTTTGGATTGGGTCAGAGAAAAATACTATGAATTGATAGAAAAATATTTTCATGATCATGCTCCAGAACCTTTTACATTTCGTTTGGATATTGCTGCTACTTGCCAGGTTACACCCCAGCGATCCGAGTCCTTGCCCCATGCGGGTCGAGTAAAGCCATTGCTGGAACTACCAACTGAGCTTAAGCCGCCCTTGGCAAATGCAAAACCTGTCAATAAAGACACTGGTAGCAAATACATTCCAGAATCACTGGCTTCAGAGATCAAGCCGAATAAAAGCAGCAATATAAATGATACTTATATTTTCGATAATTTCGTTGAGGGAAAGTCCAATCAATTGGGTCGGGCAGCTGCGATTCAAGTTGCAGAGAACCCTGGAGGGGCTTATAACCCATTGTTCTTGTACGGTGATACAGGTCTTGGAAAGACGCACTTATTGCATGCTGTTGGCAACGGTATTATCGACAATAACCCGAATGCTAAGGTCATTTATATGCACTCAGAGCGGTTTGTTCAAGATATGGTGCGCGCTTTGCAAAACAATGCCATCGAAAAATTTAAGCGTTATTACCGTAGTGTTGATGCCTTGTTAATTGATGATATTCAGTTTTTTGCAAATAAGGATCGTTCTCAGGAAGAGTTTTTTCATACTTTTAATGCCTTGCTAGAAGGCAATCATCAGATCATTTTGACATCTGATCGCTACCCCAAAGAGATAATAGGCGTTGAAGACCGCTTGAAATCTAGATTTGGCTGGGGATTGACGGTAGCGATAGAACCGCCCGAACTTGAAACAAGAGTTGCTATTTTGATGCGAAAAGCAGATGAGAGCAAAATTGAATTACCCCATGAAGTTGCTTTTTTCATTGCGAAGCGGTTGCGATCAAATGTCAGAGAATTAGAGGGCGCATTAAATCGGGTCATTGCTAATGCTAATTTTACAGGCAGACCAATCACGATTGACTTTGTTAGAGAAGCATTGCGTGATCTGCTCGCCTTGCAAGAAAAGTTGGTGACCATTGATAATATTCAAAAAACGGTTGCAGAGTATTATAAGATCAAGGTTGCTGATTTATTGTCCAAGCGTCGTTCTCGCTCAGTTGCTCGGCCACGACAGATGGCGATGGCATTAGCTAAAGAGTTAACCACGCATTCTCTGCCTGAAGTGGGTGACTCTTTCGGAGGTCGAGACCATACTACTGTGTTGCATGCCTGTCGTAAAATAAAACAGTTGCGCGAAGAGAATTATGATATCAAAGAAGATTACGCAAATTTAATTCGTACATTATCGTCTTAATGAGGCTCAATTGATGAAATTTATAATTGAAAGAGAACAGTTTTTAAAGCCAATTCAGCTGGTTATAGGTGCCATAGAGCGTCGACATAATTTACCTATTTTGGCCAATATGCTATTGAAGGTTTCACAGAACGCCTTAACCTTGATAGGGACAGACATGGAGGTTGAACTGGTAGGGCAAGTTAGTTTAACGCAAACCGCAGTTGATGGTAGCACGACGGTTCCTGCTAAAAAATTACTGGATATAGTACGTTCTTTGCCAGACCGGTCACAAATAACGGCTGAGCAGAAAAACAATCAAATCATTTTATCATGTGGTCGTAGTCGTTTTGCGTTAGCGACATTACCAGTGGTAGACTATCCGCATTTTGATCATTGGGTTGCTGATGTCGAATTTGGGATCGCTGCTTCACAAGTTAGATGTTTAGTCAATGCCACTCAGTTTGCTATGGCAAACCAAGATGTTCGATATTATCTCAATGGTTTGCTTTTTGAAACTAAAGATAATGGATTGCGGGTCGTGGCAACCGATGGGCATCGCTTAGCAACATGTGCAGTTGCTCTTGATGGGAACATGCCTGAGCATCGGTTTATTTTGCCAAGAAAAGGTGTTCTTGAATTGATGCGTCTATTGGAAGATAGCGATGAGTTAATTCAGTTTGCATTGAATCGAGACACTTTAAGTGTGAAGACGGCCTCGATGATGTTGACCTGTAAGTTAATTGATGGCAGCTTCCCTGATT
>JADHND010000104.1 GCA_016779685.1 Shewanellaceae bacterium
TATAGTTTAGCTTCTCTTGACGCTTCTTGCGGCAGAAAATTATACTTCCAAGAGACTTGAGGGGGCAGCGACATTAAAATAGATTCGGTTCGACCTCCTGACTGGAGCCCAAAAATAGTTCCCCTATCATAGACCAAGTTAAACTCAACATAACGACCGCGACGATAGCACTGAAAAATGCGTTCGGCTTCAGTGAATGCCAAATCACGGCGCAGTTTCACAATCGGTAGATAGGCGCGCAAAAAGCCGCCCCCCACAGCTTGAACAAATTCAAAGCAACGCGCAAAAGACCACCTATTTAAATCATCAAAAAAGAGCCCCCCCACTCCACGGGTTTCTTGTCGATGTGGCAAATAAAAATAGCGGTCGCATTCATCTTTAAACTCAGCATAAATATCAGCGCTAAATGGTGCGCAAATATCATAACAAACTTGATGCCAAGCTATCACATCGGCTTCATATGGGTAATAAGGTGTTAAATCCATGCCGCCACCAAACCACCAAATAGGCTTTTTATTGGATGGGTAAGCCACAAACAAACGCAAATTTGCATGCGTCGTTGGCATATGGGGATTACGTGGATGTATCACCAAAGAGACACCCAAGGCTTCAAACGGGCAACCCACTAAATGAGGCCGTTGTGCAGTCGCAGAAGCAGGCAACGCCACCCCCTTTACATGAGAAAAATTGACCCCTGCTTTCTCAAGAACAAGTCCATTTTCCAAAACACGAGAACGACCACCACCACCTTGCTGATACACCCAAGCATCTTCATGAAAGCGAGCCTCAGGCTCCTCTTGCTCTAATGCATCACAAATGCTTTCTTGTAGCGCCATCAGGTAGGTTTTAATAGCCGCCACATCAACAGCTGTCTCTAAATCGGATGTCAAGCAGGTCTGCTCTTGCATAATATGTCCTTAAAGTTTGGCTTAACGAATTTGCTGTCCAGTAATGGCATTAAAAATAGACGAGGCTTGGTTCGCACCCCCCAGACCACCTTTTAAGCAAAGAACCTGATCGGAAAATTGATGCTCAATTTCAGCATGGGTTGTCGCTGCAACTTGTCCTGCTATATTAGCACTCGTGGACACAATACCGCCACCAAAAGCGTCACATAAGGCACGCACCACTGGATGATGACTTACACGCACCGCAATAGTAGTGTGCTCACCGCACAACAAAGGTTGCAATGTTGGCAATGCTGGCACCACCCATGTCGTGGGTGTCGGCAAGGCCCAAACCGCTTGCATCTGTGCTTGGGTGGCGGGTGCAATTGCTGACCAATCGACAAAAACGTCAAGTTGTCGCAGCGTCGATACCACCACGATTACCCCTTTATGGCTAGGGCGTTGCTTTAACTGCAATAAACTTGCTAAGGCTGATGTGCTCCAAGGATCGCAACCCAGACCAAAAACCGCTTCAGTCGGATAAGCAATCACCTGTTGTTGTTGGAGTGCAAAGACGGCTTGTTCAAGATTTATTAGGTGCATCCCTGTCCCCCTTCAACATCCGCAGTGGCGTTATCCATATCGGCCATTTGATGCTGACATTGCTTTTTCGCACACATCAAAACTGGCCGTGAACGCAACTTACGCCGAAGCAGCACAGGAAAATCACAGCGTTCACATTGCTTTTGCACAGGAGGATAATGCACACTGTAATGACATCGAGGATATTGATCACAACCGTAAAAAACACGCCCTGAACGCCCCGCTCTTTGGACAAGCTGACCTGCTTGGCAAACCGGGCAATCGACTCTATTGACATCAGATTCAATGCTTGAACGTTGATAATGGCATTGCGGAAAACCAGAGCACGCCACAAAAGCGCCGTAGCGACCGGATTTTAGTTGCAAAGAGAGACCACAATTTGGGCAAGTTGTGCCTAATAACGCTAACGTTTCAAATACTTTTGGTTCAATATAATCGCAAGCTGGGTATTGAGAGCAACCTACAAATGAACCTGTGCGACCA
This sequence comes from Shewanellaceae bacterium, assembly GCA_016779685.1. Classification (GTDB taxonomy): domain Bacteria; phylum Pseudomonadota; class Gammaproteobacteria; order Enterobacterales; family Shewanellaceae; genus UBA2521. The sequence goes on from JADHND010000104.1 coordinate 1,974, forward strand.
CTTTTAACCTGCAAAGCAGACTGACAAAGAGGGCAAACACCTTTAGAACAAGATTCTGATGTGACCATAACTTCTGACTTCGCGCATTCAACAACTGCCGTATTATAGTTGGATTACGCATTAAAGCCAAGTCTTATCAGGCTCATAGAACCTCAACAATCAAATCAATCTCAGCTCAAAGACTCAAGTCTGGGCAGTAGATGCTTGATGCATCTTAAGCGCAAACAAAATCCCAGTACTCCAATCACCGCCACTTTCAACACTCAAGGCCTTACAAATCGTGGCTTCAATTCTTTTATCAACCTCCAAACACATAAGCAATAAGCGTTCTTCTGTTTTTATATCGTGAAGCAACGTAAATAAACTTTGAATAATCCAGACAAAATCATGATCATTAAGCTCACGCTCCAGCGCTATCACCATCAAGGCTGTTCGTGTATAAATAAATGTGTAAGTTTGAAAATACCATACATTGAGCCAGCCTGACTTCGGAAAGTCATGTCTAATCATGCTCTCTAAGAAAAAGTTAATCCATGCGACAGGTCGGGTAGCTATATAATCTTGATAACGCTGCAAAGCCATCGGATTTTGTAAAATTTTCTCAATCAGATCTTGGCGCTTCGCAGAAGTCAGCTCTTTATCTTTTGCAAAGGCGATAATATTCTGGTCGAGCAGAGTGCTTAATTCAAAAAAACGTCCCGTCAATTTAGAAACGGGCACTAAACAGGCTTTCAAATAATCAAACATGCTTAGAAATATTAATGCGGTCGCGCCACGAAAAGGCGGTGTTTTTTGATAGGCATATCGAACTGAACCGCTGCTGATAACGTTACTATGGTATTCAATTCGATCCAACATCAGCGTTGGTGACTGTGCCTTTAATGCTTGTAAATCAGCGAGGGTTAAACCCAATGTATAAAGATTTTCTTCGATTGAAGCGTCTTCTATCAGTAAAATATCTCGCATCAATAACCTGACCGCCGCAAACCATGGCGGGCGTTCGTAGGGTTTTTTATTCAACTTGATGTTACTAGGTTGGTTTTCAGTGATGGGATCAAGCGCATCGGCATAAAACAACAACCGCCTAACCGCTTCTGGACAGCCCAATGTCAAGCTCACTTCCTTAAATCGAGAACCTCGATTGAATGTCAATCGTGGATATTCCTTACACATATCCGGCATTTTTTCAGGGCCATCATATTGATAAACTTGACATAAATTATCTTTGCCAACAAAAAAGCAATGGCCTTCCTCATTGGTAAGCATTTCAGCGTATGCACTAGAAGTACCCCATGCTCCCGATCCTTGTTTATGTAAACGCTTAAAGACTTCAGCCTCTTTGATATTCATTTTGCTTTTATAAAGCATGTGTTTATAAAATTTCTTATCAATAATTAGCTTATAATTTGTTCTACAACAGTTATCTTCACATTCAGCGCCGATACACTTAAAGTCGACAACATACTTTGGTTTAATGATCTCAACCATGACTCCCCCTCTTAAGCTTATTCAATTGATGCAAAAATAAAGCCACTTAACTTGGTATTCTTCGCGTCAACAGATACAATAAACATTATTAAGAAAATTTTACCAACGATGCCAAAATCTTCCTCATGGTTTAACAACAAAGCACTGTTGACACTACTTGTCATCTCGATTTTCTTAATATTTCAATATGATTGCGATACCATGTTTCGCAAAGATGCCCGGCAGCAAATGCTAGAAGCTGCAATCAAAAAACAAATTCTGGTGCCGACGCGAGACGTCCATTACTTCGCAAAATGGTTTGATTTAAATCATGATGGGCAGAAAGAAGCTGTGGTCTATGTCGCTAGCCCCAGCCTCTGTGGCAGTGGTGGCTGTAATACCTACGTGTTTCAGTGGGATGCCTCCAAAGCAATGTATGAACAAATTGGTCACATCCCCACCAGCCAGCCTCCTATTATGGCTACACCACAGCGCAGCAAAGGCTGGAACAACTTACGTATACGTCGTAGCAGCAAGCGCTTTGTCGAGATGCATTTCCAAGAGCAGCGCTACCGTCCAATCACCAGTGAGCTAGCAAGCGATCCTGTTTACGGAGCAACCCTGATTGAGCCCTATGAGCATTATCTTGAAGGCCTATCACTCTACGACTAAAGTGCTCTCCCCAAGATTGGCTGCGATAGTTGAGCCAGCACGCGTTTTCATTGTTGATTTGAAGGGTGGTAGGAGCAACCAATTAAGTGGCGAGCTTAAACTGACACCTTGTTGTTGCTTCTCTTGTTCATACGCATGCAACAATTGCTGAAAAACACGTCCTTGCAGTGCTTTATGGAAGCTTTGAAACACCAAAATGATTCGCTCTTGAGTAAGAACACCCTGTTTTGAAAACAACAAAATCAAAGTGCGCAAAAAAATAAATTCATAACCAAATTTATACCAAAAATGCCCCATCGACTGTGCTGGAAAATCGCTGTTATAGACACTGTATTTAAAGTAATTGCACCAAACAAGCTGCATGTCAGCCCCAGCCTCTTCTGACAGAGGCTGACTAAGCACTTCTTTTACAAACGCGACCGGGCGCTTGTCGGGAGGCAAAGCTTCTGTCACCAAGCTTAATAGCGACTGCAATCGTGGGTTCTGCCGCCTAAGCTTCTGGTGCTTATCGCTGGTTAGATGAACCAACATAAACATAAAAAAATGCACCTGCTGATTCAACTGTACCAAACTTTGTTTAAATTGTGTTTGTAACACGGCCTGAAAATTGACTTGTTGTATTGATAACAGGTGGCGGTTAAAATTTTCTTCGTGGCCCACGTAACGCAGCAATCGCTCTATAGCAAACCCAATGGTGTATAGCTTTGATTCAAATATGTGCTGCGGCTGCTCAACCGTCTGTAAAACCCAAGTCTTAACATCATGGTACCAAGAGGGGCGATGGTAATCCGCATAGTGTTTCGTTGTAACATTGGGCACATCAAAGCGCTGAAAATTCATACTGCTGGGTTCAAATAGAATCTTTCTGGTTGCTTCAGGACAAGACATCAACAACGTATGTTCAGTTAAGTGAAGTCCACGCTGCAAACTCTGTCTAGGGAACAGGCGGCAAGTATTGGGTAGATGTTCTAAACCGTCTTCAATTTGAATCCGACATAAATTGGTGGCGGTTAACATCGGACACCGTTGGTTTGAATCTAATCGCACCTCAGCAAAATCATGTCCCTGCTGTGTTGGCTGAAAAGCCTGACTGGCTTCTGCTTTAAGCTTACTTTTGTATATCATAAATTGATAAGTTGGCTTATCAACTGATATATGCCAATGGGTACAGCAGCTATCTACACAATCCGTGCCTATACACTGAAAGTCATGATAAAATTGAGGCTTGAAATCAAAAGCATCGTTGACCATATTTGTTCCTGCTATCAGGATCCAGCTGACGACCCCGTCATCATACTTACAAGTCTAGCTAAGATTTTAAAATACAACAGGAACAATATAGACATCAAAAAGAAAAGCCTAACAGGATGTCAGGCTTTTTTGTCTATAAAAAACGCTATTAACTTTTCGATCGACCAGCGCGTTTACGCTCATTTTCAGTTAAATGCTTTTTACGCAATCGAATGTTTTCAGGCGTTACCTCAACTAACTCATCATCATTGATAAATTCGAGAGCTTTTTCGAGTGTCATGACCACGGGCGGCGTCAATACTTGTGCATCGTCCGTGCCTGAAGCGCGAACATTCGTTAACTGCTTACCTTTGAGCACATTGACTGTCAAGTCATTATCACGATTGTGAATCCCGACAACCATACCTTCATACACTTCTGTACCATGGCCTATAAGCATACGTCCACGCTCTTGCAAATTGAAGAGTGCATTGGTG
>JADHND010000105.1 GCA_016779685.1 Shewanellaceae bacterium
CTACCGCTCCGCATAACACTTTTTCTTTTTTTCCGTGGCGGAGCGGACGGGACTCGAACCCGCGACCCCCGGCGTGACAGGCCGGTATTCTAACCAACTGAACTACCGCTCCACATGGAAAAGGTTTGTTAAGAACTTATTGCCCCTAACGGATGCGAATAATACGGATATAAGCAGATTGAGTCAATGATTTTTTTAAAAAGCAGTGTCAACCAATCAAAATTTAACCAATTGACGTTTTGAATCGGCTAAAAAGCAGCATTAACGTGCGCGTTTGCGTTTAATTTTTTGTTTAAAAATGCCCGGCACAATGAGCGCCAGTGCCAACAACGCGACAAAGTTCAGCAAAATAATTTCGCGAATGCGAGATTTACTGGCTTCTTCTTCTGCCTCACTGACATCTTCTGGGTAATGCCACGCATAGATCAAATCATTGAGGCTTTTAACAGCCTGATTTAAAAGTTGCTTGTACTCGCCATAGGGATCACGCTCAATCCGTTCTAATTCTCGCTTCTTGCGATTTTCTTCTTCTTTCTTTAAGTCGGCTTCGGTGACCACCGGTGGTGGTGTTGGAATATTAAAAATCACCTCATCAATGGCAAACACCACTTCTCGGCCTTGCTTCGTGGTCGCGTAAGCAGTGCCTTTAATTCGATAGTTACCGGGTTCGCCTGCCTTGCTCATAGGCAACAGCATTTCATTACCAAAGACTTTGGTCACCAGCATCGTTTCAGAAATTTGTTTTGGACCATCGACGGCCAACTCGATGTGGGTTTGGGTCAAATCTAAATCGACTTCATTAAACAAAGCCAACACAAAATACGACGTATCACCACCCACGTCGAGTATCTTTTCTTGCACTTTAATCGGCTTAGACAAAATAGTCACATACTGTTGATATTGCCGAGCGAAGACCGGGTTATCAATGTTGACCTGCAACAAGTACATGCCTGCTGGTTGCAACAATTTTAAATCTGCGGTAAATACCCCATCATCTGGACGCTCATCAAAATTGACACCTTGGTCATTGTAACTGCCGATGGTAATGCTTCCCGTGGTAAAACTGTTATCGATGTCTTCATCGGATAAACTCACCAAACGTACGGTCCAGTTCACGAGGTAGTCCAGTCCTTTCATCCGAATCGGTAACTGTTCTCCATAAAGTGCTGCTTGTATCTTTAGCGTTTCACCCTGATAGAGGGTTTCAGGATAAGGCTCAACTCGCACCCCGAGTTTTGAAATAATTTTAATTTTAGAATTAGGCTGCAGATTACCGATGATTTGCCAAGGACCCGGCATTGGATCTCGAATCATGATAATATCGTTGGCGTCACCACTAGCCCATTTAACCGTATTCGGATAACGATTAAAATACAATTTTTCACCGGTTGGCTGTACTAAAATAACAGCTTCACTACCGAATGTTCGTTCAATCAGCAATGTGATGCTTTCGACCATATAATCAATACGAAAGCGGTTGTTCAGTAAGGCGGATTGTTCGACTGATTCCACAGCATAGCTCGCTGTGCTAACCCATATCGAAATAAAAATCACCATCCACCTGATCATGTCATGCCTCTTGTGGTTCTAACCATATACAAGCGCCTGACGCCTGTATTTGCGTCAACTTTTGCTGATGCGCTTCTGCTTCATCAGAGGACGCTGCCAACACACATAATTGTTCAGCCGCCACCTTCAGCTGCATAGATTGCATCGCATCTTGTTGCATATCGTTGGCGATCCAATTTAATTCCGCCTGACCACCGCTAAGCCGCAAATACACATCGGCTAAAATTTCGGCATCGAGCAAGGCGCCATGTAAGGTACGGTGTGCATTGTCAATACCGTAGCGTTTACATAAAGCATCCAAGTTGTTTTTTTGACCTGGGAAGTTTTTTTTCGCCATGACCAGCGTATCGGTGATCGAGCAATCGTCTTCCAGTCGTTGTGTCGCTCCACTTAACTGCAATTCTTGATTGATAAATCCCACATCAAACATGGCGTTATGCGCAATCAATTCAGCCCCTCGAATAAACGCTAAAAAGTCCGCTTGAATCGCTGAAAAGAGAGGCTCGTTGGCGACACGTTCATCGGTAATGCCATGTACTTCGATGGCTTTCGCATCAATAGTACGTTCCGGATTGAGGTACACATGATAATGACGACCCGTTAATTTTCTGTTGACCAATTCAACACAACCAATCTCTATCACACGATGCCCTTCATGCGGTAAACCATCGAAATTCATCCCGGTGGTTTCGGTATCGAAAACTATTTGGCGCTTCTCGTTTGCTTCATTCATCATTTATAGGTATCTTGCTTAATATAAAAATAGACCACTATAGTATCAATTTCATGAAGAAACTCAAACATATTGAGATTTTTACGGATGGTTCTTGCCTAGGTAATCCTGGACCAGGGGGTTATGGCGCCATCTTACGTTATAAACAGCAAGAAAAAGAGCTGTCTCAAGGCTTTAAAACCACCACCAACAACCGGATGGAAATGCTGGCAGCTGTTGTCGCACTGGAGCAATTAACGGAACCTTGCCATGTGATCTTATGCAGTGACAGTCAATATCTACAACAAGGTATCAAGCAATGGATTCACCAATGGAAAAAGAACAACTGGCAAACCAAACAAAAGAAAAGTGTTAAAAACAAAGATCTCTGGTTACGTTTAGATGAGATGCAACAACGTCATCAAATTGAATGGATGTGGGTGAAAGGCCATAGTGGGCATCCCGAAAATGAGCGCTGTGATGAGCTGGCTCGCTATTGCGCCACCCATGCTGCCTCGCATATAGATGAGGGCTATGACGCCAACTAACCCGCTGCCACATTCGCTTGTGCTGCGGGTAACCACATCTTTTTGGTTCTTCTGTCTTTGATGGTGTGCGCAGTTAAGGGAACATTCAGTTTACGGGCGATCATGATATACAAAGCGCCGGTGGTGGGGAGTAAACTCTCTAGCAGGCGTTGCATGCGCGAGTTGAGTTCTAATTGCGTTAACAAATGATGATAAATGAGCCGCTCATCGTGTATGACTTGATAGCCTAATAAATTCAACCAATCTTTCATGCGCGCTGGTGTAAAAGAATGACCACACCAAGGAAATTTGCTGCGGTATTGCGGCAGCATTTCTCCTAAAATCAGCGGACTTAAGGGATTAAAGCCGACGAAAACGATATGACCGGCTGGTACCAAGCAACGATCCACTTCACGTAAAACCCGCAAGGGGTCTGAATGAAAATCAAGTAAGCAACCCAGTAAACAAGCGTCAATACTGTGATTTTTGAAAGGCATTTGGGCAGGCTCTGCCTGCAATGAAGTGCCTTGCAGGCTATCCAAGTTAATTTGATGATGAATGGGACAAGCACTGGTATTTAAGGTTTGCGATAAACACCCAACTTTTAATAAATGATAGCCAAAAATACGTTGCCACCAAGGCAACAAAGCTTGCTCCACAACCGAATGTAACACATCACCACTTGGCAATTGATCCCAGGATGTTGGCATAGTTAATTGTTCTGTCATCGTACATCCTCAAAAATAAAGCTTGTTTTTAAAACCATAACATTATTTAATATTCTATATTCTAAGCCTTATACCAAGACACATGATTTTACTCCAAGCTATTCCGGCGTTGCAAGACAACTATATTTGGTGCCTATATGATCCTTCCGTTCGCCGTGCTTGGTGTGTCGATCCGGGTGATGCTGAACCCGTCATTCAGTTCCTCAACCAGCAGCAACTTGATTTAATGGGGGTACTCATCACGCATCATCATCCTGATCACACAGGTGGCTTGCCGACTTTGATGAAGCACTGGCCTCATTTAATTGTGATCGGACCGACCCATTCACCCACCACTGTAAAAATAAATACACCCGTTGTCCATGAACAATTAATCAACCTTAAAGGGCTCTCACTAGACTTCAAAGTACTGGCCATACCGGGGCATACTTTGGATCATATCTGCTTTTTCAATGACACTTATTTATTTTGTGGAGATACCTTATTCAGTGCGGGCTGTGGGCGTCTATTTGAAGGCACCGCCGATCAAATGTACGCATCTCTGCAAAGGTTAGCGGCGCTCCCGCAGCACTTACAAGTCTGCTGTGCTCACGAATACACCGAAGCCAATGTCGCCTTCGCACTGTCGATTGATCCGCACAATGTTCGCTTACAGCGATATCAAGTTGCCGTACAACGCCAACGGCGACAACAGCAGTGTACGCTACCGAGCACCCTTGAGTTGGAACAACAGATCAACCCTTTTTTACGTTGTGATGACCCCAACCTACAACAAACCATTGCGCACCAGACTCAACAAACCATCACTTCAGCGCGCATGGCATTTTCTTTGCTTAGAAAGATGAAAGACCACGCCTAACTATGAAATTTACGCCGACTATTTTGAAGACAAGCCTCGATATGTTTATCACCACCAGTTGGCTGCTCTTACTGAGTGTAAGTCTGAGCAGTTGTGCGACCCAACAGTCTCATACAACCAACGCATCCTCGGCAATCCAGTCTCCGCAGACCAAGGCGGATCCCGATCACATTCAAGTCGAGATTATCAACCCGATTCCGGCTACCCCACCTCAAGTAACGGTGGATAAAACGGCGGCTATAAAAGATTTTGGTATCGCACCCAACGACCTTTGGGAGCGACTCATTGGCCAGTTGCACCTGTATATTCCAGAAAACAAGCGAGTACGCCGCAGTCGCGAGTGGTATCTCAAACGTCCTAAGCACCTTAAAGCCGTCACCCGGCGCGCAGTCCCTTTTATGTATTTAATCATTGAAGAAGTCGAAAAACGCAAATTGCCGATGGAATTGGCACTGTTACCCATGATTGAATCCTCCTTCGATCCTTTTGCCTATTCTCATGGTTCAGCGTCTGGTGTGTGGCAGTTTACCGCACCCACCGCAAAATCATTTGGGCTTAAAATCAACTGGTGGTACGATGGCCGTCGTGATGTCACGGCGGCAACGACTGCGGCACTGGATATGTTAAAATACTTATACGATCGCTTAGACCAAAATTGGCTCTATGCTATCGCCGCTTATAACACAGGCGAAGGTCGCATACGGCGTGCCATCCGCAAAAACAAAGCCTTGAACAAGCCAACCGACTTTTGGTCACTTGACTTACCCTCAGAAACAAAAAAGTATGTACCGCAGTTGTTAGCGCTGACCGATATCATCAAAAACTACGAAGCCTATGGCGTCAAATTGCATCCGATCAACAACGAACCGCAAGTGCGTCTGGTGACCTTTGATTCACAAATTGACTTGGCCTTTGCTGCCAACTTAGCTGATATGTCGTTAACTGATTTACATCGACTCAACCCAGGTTTTAATCGCTGGGCTACGCCACCTGAAGGGCCACATAACTTATTATTACCTGTCTCCAAGGTGAATCAATTCAAGGAGGGGCTCGATAAAACAACCCCCGATCAGCGGCTCAAATGGATACGCTACCAGATCAAGCCCGGCGACAGTCTCTCAGCCATTGCCCAGCAGCATCAGACCACTGCGGAGGTCATCCGTACCATCAACAAACTTGACAGTAACCGTATTCGCGCCGGGAAAAACTTACTCATTTTACATTCAGTTGCCGATCCTGCCGTCTATAAGCTCAGTGTGACGGAACGTGAAAAAAAACGCAAAGCCACCAAACGTGGTCAGGCACAAATCAAGTATGTGGTGCAAACAGGCGATTCGTTTTGGTCTAT
>JADHND010000106.1 GCA_016779685.1 Shewanellaceae bacterium
CGTGATTATTTTGGGATTCGTAATTGGTGGTGTTTGTCGAGGTGTAACAGTGGGGGCTTTAGTCACACTGGTTGCTGCAAATTTTACCGACATCACCATTTATAATTTACCTGTGATTATTGTCACCGTCATCATGACAGCGGTTCTATTTGCACTGGGAGGCTTGTTGAATGCTCTGTTTGCTAAAACATTTGATGACATCACCATGATACCGACTTTTGTCTTGACGCCTCTGACCTATTTAGGTGGTGTCTTTTATTCATTGGAATTGTTGAACGAATTTTGGCAGTCCGTTTCATATTTGAATCCGCTGGTATATATGATCACAACTTTTCGGTATGGTTTTTTAGGGATAGAGGACATCGATTGGGGTTATTCTTTGGGGTTGATTAGTTTATTCATTGTTATTTTTTATAGTTTGACACACATCCTCTTGTCTCGTGGTATAGGTTTAAAAGAGTAAATATGCAGTCTAGTTCACCATTGATTATCTCAAATCAACAAGAGATACATCCTAATTTAGATGCTGTTGTGATGAAGCATTTGACTCATCCTAATCAGAAGCCCATTGCGGCGCATACCCGCGAAGCATTTGATCGATTAGATCAAATTGTTAAGTCCACCAGTAGACCTGTTGTCTTAGACTCTTGTTGCGGTGTTGGTGAGAGCACCACGCAAATATCAAAATTACATCCTGAAGCATTGGTTATAGGCTTAGATAAATCAGCTCATCGCTTAGCAAAAGGGCATGCCGCTGGTGATTTTTTATTTGAACGTGTCGATTTAAATGATTGTTGGCGCTTAATAGCGGATGCCCATTGGCCTGTAACACACCATTATCTGTTGTATCCCAATCCTTGGCCTAAATCCAAGCATCTTCAGCGCCGCTGGTACGCTGCTCCTGTTTTTCAAGCTTTGCTCTCAATAGGAGGAAAACTCCATATTCGAACCAATTGGCGTATTTATATTGAAGAATTTGCGCGTGCATTGACTCTGGCTGGGTATCAAACTCAAGTTGATGCTTTTATCAGTGAGCGAGCATGGACTCCTTTTGAACGTAAGTATCAACAAAATGGGCATGAGCTATGGCAGCTTGATTGTAACTTTAAAAAGAAGACGCTAAAAGACTGCCATAAGCAGTCCTTAACGAGTTTAGAATTAACGCTGGATGATTAAATTATCATTTAGCCGAGGGCGGCCTAAAAAAGCAGACGCAAAAATACCTAATTCGTTGGTTTTTTCATCTGCTGGCTTTAGGTTGTTAGGGTCTAAAATATCGATATAATCTGGTTGGAATCCCCATGTTCTTAATTGCAACTTGCCTTGGGTGATCACCCGTTTTATGCTGTTACCCTGCATCAACTTTTGACCCATCCAGTCAATTGTGTTCTTAAGCTGATTGGCTTGAGGGCGCAACTCCTGCGGTAATAAGTGGTTATAAGCACTAACAGCCAACCCATCTGGTTCACGTTCTGTTGGCATAGAAATGATATGAATTGGCATTGTCAAGTTGGCGATCATATGGCGTATGACCATCATTTGCTGGAAGTCTTTTTCACTTAAGCAGACAACGGTTGGGCACATTTGGCTTAACAGTTTGCACGTAATGGTGGCAATGCTCTTAAAGCTGCTGGGCTGTCCAAAGAAATTCAAAATATCGGAAACAAATGGAATGTCTTGATAGTGGCTGAGTGTTATTTCTGGCTTGTAGATCAAATCAGCTAAGCTGCCAAATAAAAATTTATTTTGATCTTGTAATAAATTAGGTAAGTAGCTCTCTGTTAGCGTTTTCGGGTAGCACATGCAAACAATGACACGGTTGGCATGTTGTTTTGCTTTTGCAATCAGAGTTAAGTGACCGCGATGCAGTGGTTCCATAATAGGGACTAAGGCTGTTGTATTTCCCTGACATTGCCACTGTTGCAGTTGGTGATGAAGTTTAATTTCATCGTTGATAATTTTCATTATTAAGCATCCTTTTTTTCAAATTAAATCTTAAATAAAATCCTAAAATTTCAACATGATAAAACATTATGCGCTTCACTCATTATGTTTGAGTTCTTCAAGGCGTGAAAAAAATTATAGATCTATTTATTCAATTATGTGAGCTGATTTTAAGATTTATGAGGATAAACTAACTATATCCTTGATCTAGGAAGGAATAAAAATTAAATTTTTATAGGATTTATTTTTCTATTTGTTGACAGTGTTAGGAGCGCAACGATGAAGCCGTTTTAAATTTTTTTTAAAAAAACACTATCTTTATCAAGGTATTGAGAAAGCGGCTCATTGTCTGGCAGTTTAATGTTAGGAGCTATTTCCAACAGGGGGTGGATAACAAATTGTCTATTTTTTAATTCTTTATGAGGAACTATTAGTTTGGATGTGTTGATGGTATGATTGCCATATAGGAGTAGGTCAAGATCTAAGGTTCTAGGTCCCCAGCGCAACGTTCGTTGACGTTGATGCTGTCGTTCAATAGCAAACAGGGCTTCTAACAAAGCCAGTGGAGCCAGGTCTGTTTCAAGGCAAGCGACAGCATTGATAAAATCAGCCTGTATAACATCACCTATAGGACTCGTTTGATAGCAAGAAGATTGCTTGATAAGCTTTGACCTAGGTATGTTTCGCAATTCAGTGAATGCTTCGGATACATGCTGTTTGGGATCGTCTAAATTTGATCCAAGCCCAACATAACAAATTGTGATGGTTTATCTCCAGATTAGTCTTTTGATGCTTGTGTGGTTGATTTATTTGCTTTGTTAGAAGTCATTTTTTTTCTTTGCTCGGCATTGCCCTGTGTGAAAGCTTGCCACCATTTGGCGGTTTTTTTGATATGTCCCTGTTCAACCTGACTACGCATGTTTAAAAAAGTCAGCGCTCTTTTGTATTGCGTTGCTGTTTCAAGTTTAAATGCTCGCGAATTCTTACTTTTTTCAAAACGGAGTTGAAGCAACCACATCTCACGAATAATGTTACAGCATCGCTTAGATATTGCAATACTTGGATTATGCTGTTCGAAAACTTGACCGATAGCAACGTGATAGATATCATGTAGATTCAGATTGCTGTTGACTCGAATATCGCGAACGGTTTCTTGTAATGGATACCATAGCAATGAGGCATAAAAAAATGAGTGTGAAACGCGCTGACCCTGCTCAGCTTGTTGATCAATCGTGAGCAGCAGCTGCTCAATCATGCTTGACAGGTTCGGTGTTTTTTGTTTTAAATGTTGAACGATGAATGGAAAGAGGTGAGGCAGCAATTGATATGTTTGTAGCATCTGCCATGTTGCATGTGCGTGTCCAGCGAAAAATAGTTTGGCAACTTCCTCGTACATTCTGGATGGATGAATATCATCTAGTAAATAACCAAGAGGTTCAATAGACGCTGCTGTTTTTTCTTCTATTTTCATATCTAACTTGATAGCAAACCTAATAGCTCTCAGCATTCTAACGGGATCTTCTTGGTAGCGAGTGGTTGGGTCACCTATAAGTCGAATGATGCCTTGTTCTAAATCTGACATAGTTGAGGGCAAACATCGCAGCGAGAAGTCTTTGATATCATAATAAAGCGCATTGATAGTGAAGTCTCGCCGCTCAATGTCTTCTTCTAGGTTGCCAAATACATTGTCTCGTAATAATCGGCCAGAGGTATTGGCCTTTGCCTGAGCTGAAGGCTGGTTTGGGTGACCACGTAACGTGGCTACTTCAATAATTTCATGACCAAATATAATATGAGCAAGTCTAAAACGTCGGCCAATTAAGCGGCAGTTTTTAAACAGTTGTTTAATTTGTTCAGGTTTAGCGTCTGTTGTGATGTCAAAATCTTTTGGTTTCAAACCCAACAAGAGATCGCGTATACAACCACCCACCAAATAGGCTTGATAATTTGATTTTTGGAGCCGATACAAAATTTTTAGGGCGTTTTTATCTATATTCTGCCTTGATATTTGATGTTCATTTCGAGGAATGGTTTGCAGATTAGACGATTGCAAAGTGCGCACTTTAAAAATCTTTTGATAAAGCGCATGAATATGATTTAGAATAAAACACCTCAATATTGACTGAATATGAACTTCTTAGAATACGATAGTAAAATCATATATGAGTATGCCAAAAAAAACGAATTTTCTTGTTTTATTTGCGTTTTTTTGGAATACTTTGAACGTCAAAGTTAGCGATACTATACCTTAAAATCGAAGCAGGTGTCAATTCTTCCATGCCAGCAAAGGTCGGCTGATTCAAGAAATTTAGGGCTTGGATTAGGGTTTTTTGAGGTTCATGTAAATCGAGTGGTTTGGCTTTATTTTGTTTGGATAATTTGTAGCCGGATATGTCCAATGCGAGAGGTAGGTGGAGCCATTTCGGATACGGATGATCGCAAGCTAAATATAATTGTTGCTGATGTATGGTTGAGTCTAATAAATCGGCACCCCGAACAACTTCGGTAATACCTTGTTCTATGTCATCGATGACAACAGCTAAATTATACGAAATGATTCCATCTCGCCGTTTTAGAGTGAAATCTTGTGCTGCAAAGGGCAATGAAATATCATGCTGTCCTTGCACGCTATCAAAGATGACATTGTCCTGGCGTGTGTTTCTAAATCGTATTCCATTTTGATTGGGATCAAGTTTTAAAAAGCGGCAAGCGCCATTATAAACACCCTGTAGATTTTTTAGTTTTCGGCGAGAGCACTGACAACCGTAAGCTTGATTGTTGTTAAGTAGTCGCTCTAATGCTTCGGCATATAAATTGGTATGTTGATGCTGGTACGTGACGGCTCCATCCCAGGTAAATCCTAACTGTTCCAATGCATTTAGGATCTGGCTATCTGCGTTTTTAATACAGCGAGTTGAATCAATATCATCTATTCGAATGCGCCATATCCCTTGTTGTGAGCGAGCTCTTAAATAGGAACCTAGCGCGGCAATGAGAGAACCGAAATGTAATTCACCAGATGGCGATGGGGCAAAACGCCCAATGTAAGGTTGATTGCTGTGTGTCATATCATATAAATCGCGCAAAGTAGCAGGAAACTTTGCGCTGTCTACTTAGCCAGTAAGTTGCTTTTCTTTTAGTTCAGCCAATGTTTTACAATCTATACATTGATCTGCTGTTGGGCGAGCTTCAAGCCGCCTAATGCCTATTTCGACACCGCATGTGTCACAAAAACCAAAATCATCATCTTCTATTTTTTGTAATGTTTTTTCAATTTTCTTAATCAGTTTACGTTCTCGGTCTCGTGCGCGCAGTTCAAGACTAAACTCTTCTTCTTGCACAGCTCGATCAACTGGATCAGGAAAATTCGCGGCTTCATCCTGCATATAGTGTACTGTTCGATCGACTTCCTGTCGAAGTTGGTTTCTCCAAGCATCCAGCAACGTCTTAAAATGTTGCTGTTGTCGGGAGTTCATGTATTCTTCATGTGGCTTTTCTTGATAAGGGTCGACACCGGCGATTGCCATAATACCGATTTTATCTTTGCCTGCAGGCATCTTGAGTCTCCTATTAAAATACGTTGAAGTATGCTGTTTCATAAAATAATTGGCGCTATCTATATCAAATACAGTAAATGGCTGCAACTTTTTTTGTTATAAAAGAAACATTTTAGTCAATTTTTTAAAATTTTCTTGGTATTATGTAGACGAAATCGAATTATTGACTTTACTTCAAAGATAAGCAAAACCAATGCCACAATGGTTTATCTGCAAAAAAAAACGGTCAGGGGCTGCTTTG